>JAWVYR010000151.1:0-6624 GCA_033722635.1 Balneolaceae bacterium
CCACCCAGTCCGGCGCCGATGATTCCAACCTTCATGCCGGTCAGCTCTTCAGCCTGAGATTGGCTACCGCTTCGATATGATAGGTCTGCGGGAACATATCCACCGGCTGCACCTCCAGCACCTCGTAAAGGCTCTTTAGCTCCTTAAGGTCGCGGGCCATGGTGGAAGGATTGCAGCTGATATAGATGAGACGCGGAATCTCGAGCTGCAGCAGCTGTTTTACCACATCAGGATGCATACCGCTGCGGGGCGGATCGGTAATCACACAGTCCGGACGGCCGTGTTGTTCGATGATCAGCGGTCCGAACACATCCTTCATGTCACCCTTCACAAATTCGACATTTTGAACACCGTTCTTTTCCGCATTTTCGCGGGCATTCTGGATGGTGACATGTTCCAATTCGATGCCTACCACCTTCTGCACTTTTTTACTCAGAAACAGGCTCAGGGTGCCTACGCCACAATAGAGGTCATAAAGCAGATCCTCCTGCTTCAACCCGGCGAATTTTTCCGCAACCGCGTAGAGGTTTTCAGCCTGGCGGGTATTGGTCTGGAAAAAAGCATTCGCATCGATTTCAAAACGGTAGTCTCCGATATGGTCTACAATAAAGCCCGGCCCATGTAATACCTTTTCGTACCTGCCGACAGCGGTTGGGCTTTTGGTGTCATTGATGTTATTGACCACTGTCGTGATTTCAGGAAAAGCCTCCACCAGGCTATCAACCAAGGGTTCGATAATATCTTCCTCGTCGCTGTAGGTGACCAGATTTACCATCAGGTCGTCGGTGTGGTAGGCGTTGCGGATTACCACATTGCGCATGAAGCCCTTGTGCCGGATGGGGTTGTAGGGTGGAATATCCCGGTCGATACAGTAGCTTCGAACATGGTCCAGGATTTTGTAGGAGATCGGGTCCTGAAGATGGCATTCCTGGATATTCAGAATCTTATCGAAACGACCGGGAGCATGCAGACCGGCGGCAAAACCGCGATCACTCACAAATTCATCGCTTTCGATCTCCTCACGGCTCAACCAGCGGCGATGGCCGACCGAGTATTCCATCTTGTTGCGGTAATAGAATGTATCCTCGCAGGCCAGGGTGGAGTTCACCTCAAGGTCGGTGAGTTCGGCGATGCGCTCCATGTGATCCTGAACCTGGTTCCGCTTGTAGATGAGCTGTTGCTCATACTCGATATGCTGGTAGTTGCAGCCGCCGCACACCTTCGCGTGCCGGCAGCGGGGTTCCGTTCGATGGGGCCCGGGCTCCAGGACCTCAAGCAGTTTGGCTTCTCGGTAGTTCTTTTTCTTTTTTACGATACGGGCATTGACCCTGTCACCGGGCGCAGTATTGGGGATAAAGACCGCCAGTCCATTCACTTTGGCTACCCCTTTACCCTGGTAGGCCGTAGATTCGATCTCAAATACCGCTTCGTCGCCTTTCTTTAGATTCATCGGTCCTGCTTGTCGTTACAAGTTATATTATTCGCTGTCGGTCTCCTCATAATAGGTCTTGAAGTAGATATCAAAAGCCGACCGGGCACCTCTGGCATCCACCAGCGCCTTGCGTGTTCGTTCCAGCTGCTGCATCGCGATCATGGAAAGGGTTTCCAGAAATTTGACAGCGATCTGGGGATGACGGTTCCTGAGGGTTTCAAAATCGGGTTTGAAAAAGCCAAGCAGGGTACAGTCGGTAAGGCATTTGGCCGATGACGCCCTTCGCAACTCGTAGCCGATCGAGAGCGCTCCGAAACTCTGTGGTGAATCGAGATTCAGCGTGATTGTCTCCTGTTCATCGTAACCGGTTTCCGCGATCAGCTGCACTTTTCCCTCCTCGATGAAGTACATCCCGGTGCCGGGATCCCCCTGGTAGTAGATAAATTCATTCTCCTTGTAGTTGCGCCGGTGGCACAGCTGCAGAAATTCATATCGCTCCATCGGTGAAAAATTATTCAGGAAACGGGACTTGAATACGATTTCGCTCTGCTTTTTAAAGGAATTGAACTTGTCGAAGCTGAACATGGCTAATTTATCGAGTTAGGTGGAATGTCTTGAAGTAAACAACTTTCCGGCTGATATAAAATAATATTTATGAGACGAGATCAGAAGGAATGGCCGATGCCGAAATTAAAATAGAGGTTTTTGTTTTCAAACCATCCCTCTTGAAGGTCATGTAGGCGGAAGGGAAAATCGAAGCGAACCACAACGTACTGAAAATCGAGGCGAATCCCTATCCCCGATGAGACCGCAATCTGCTTGAAAAATTCATCAAAAAAGAATTTGCCCTCCTGGAGGATTTCCTCGTTATCCTGGCCCCGGAAGGTATTCCTTGGTCCATACCAGATATTGCCGGCATCGGTGAACCATGCCAGGACCCAATTGGCTGAAAACAGGTTGCGGATGGCGATCTTACGGAACTCCACCTGTCCGAGTAATTTTATTTCCCCCCCGTTGATGGTCACATCCTCCAGGGCGATTCCTCCGGGCCCCAGGCTGTAGATGCTCCAACCGCGTATATCGTTGCTCCCCCCGGCAAAAAATCGTTGATTGAGAGGGATGGTTACACTTTTACCGTAGGGATGTGCAAAACCGAGGAATCCCCGGAAGGAGAATACGGAACCGGTGGACAGGGGAATATATCGTCGGTAGTCAGCGGTCAATTTGAAAAACCGGCTGTAGGAGAGGCTGTTACCGCTGATACTCGATATAGGCGGGAGGTTCCCCTCCGTGGTGTCGGGTGTAATGATGTACCGATCGATCAGATAAGGTATGTTGCCGCCGATCGCCGCCGAATATTCGCTGAAATAGCCGTAGTTGCGCTTGATCAGATCGGTACGGTGACTGCGGAATGAATATCGGAAAATGGAAGAAATCTGCGGCCGGAAATCCTCCAGGACCCGCTGAAACTCGAGCGATCCTTCTCCAAACTGCTGCCTCAGTGATTCCTCAAATCGGCTGGTGGGTTCGGTGTCCAGCAGATCGAGCTCGAACAGATCGAGCGCGCTGGAAAAACGGGGGCTGTGATTCACTTCAAAGCGCAGATTGAACCGGATATCGGTGTTGATATCAAACAGGAGCTGGTCGGACTGACTCAGCGAGAACAGATAGCGGGTCCTGCCGTTGGAGAAAAACGGATTGTCATCCAGGCTGTGGAAGGGAAAGGTGAGCCGGGGCAGCGAATACTCAAGCCGGCTTTCTAAACTCTGAAAAAATTTGCTGTTGGCGTTGTCGGCCGAATCGGGCGTGATATCCTTCAGTGTTTCGGAACTCACATACTCGAAACTGCCGTTGACACTGAGTGAGAGGTTTTCCGCTTTGCCAAACAGGTTGTTGTTGGTATAGGTGATGCCGGCACCCGACCCAAACCCGTAGCGTTTCATCCCGAAGACATTAAAATTCACCGAATGCTTCGGAATAGTCTGTAGGTTGAAAAGAACCGGAAGTTCTTGGTTCGTGTAGTCGGGGAGGGACCCGTCCCGGCTCAACCCAAACTGCCGAATATTCATCATACCGAGATTCTGAAACTCGTTGATGGTCCGGATATATTTCGAGTTGTCGAAAACCTCTCCAGGCGTGAACACAAGCTGGTCGGTCAGCAGGCTGAAACGGGTCTGGGCTTCTTTCTCCTTTTGCAGGTAGATGGTCTTGTCGTTGTTCGTATGGGGAGGGCCCGAGAGGGTATCGGCCTCTTCGTATTGAATATCACTGTCGGGTCCCGAAAGGTTCAAATAGGTGTCGCCGAAATAGAAAATGCGGCCCGGATTGACCAGGAACATCACATGCAGCTGATAGGGGGCGGTCGAATCTTTCATCACCTGTGCCTCGATGGAATCGCGCTGTACCGAGGCATATCCGTTGTTCTTAAGGAAAGTGATGATGCGGTTGCGCTCCTGGGTCAGGCTGTTGTCGGAATAAAACCGGTTTACCGTGTAGGTGCTGTCATCGATGAGGTCACCCGTCAGGGGGCTGTCCCGGTAAAAATTTTGCACCTTCCCGGGTCGTTCAAAGTCCGGCATCCCGGTGTAGGTAACCGATTTTATGTGGTAGCGATTTCCCTCCCTGATCAGGAAGGATACCTCCACCTTGTCCTCTTTGAAATATACGATATTGGTATCGACCGCTACATCCAAAAACCCGATCGACTCATAGTATTTGTCGATTCGCTCGATGTCGGTTGCTACCGTCTGTCGGTCGAGCCGCACGGGAGGCTCGCCGAAAGTGCCGTTGGTCAAACGCCATATGGCATACCAGGGCGTGAAGCGGGAGATGCCGAGGAATTCGCGGTTCGTACGGGTACGTATCAGGGTTTCGAGCGTGTTATCCTTTACATGGTCGTTACCCACGAACCGGGTCACGCGGACCACCGCGTCGGTGGTATCGGTTTCGCTTTGGTTATCTTGGGCATACAGGCCGGTGGTCATAGCCATAAGCATGCCCAGGAACAGCGAGTATTTGACCGGTGCCGCTATTGTAGGCAAAACTGTAAGGTATAGGGGTCGCTTCGCAAACATATAAAAAAAGGTTGCACAGGACCTCCATGCAACCATTGTAAAGTGATCGATTTCAAGGCTTTTAGCGGTCAGACATCATCATAATCGAAGCCTTCATCTTCTTCATTGTGGAAGAAGTCTTCTTTGCGAATGTAATCGGGCCAGATATCTTCAATTCCTTCGTAGACCACATCTTCTCCTTCCTCGATTTCATCCAGCTCATACAGATTGTCGATAACCTGCTGGGGCAGACCGTTGCGTTCTGCCCACTCTATCAACTCCTCCCGGGTAGCGGGAAAGGGGGCATCGTCCAAAGCCGCGGCTAATTCAACTGTCCAGATCATAATAAATTGTAGTGATTGATATTTTTATCGTAAAAAATCTTTGCCCGTTATAAAATGTATTATGGGATAAAATTCAAGTCTTTTTTAAATATTTTGAGAATTTGTTAGCTTCATTAACTCAAAGGTGTTATAAATAATTCGTATCTTTACCGTTCTGAAATAGTAAACCAAATCTAACGAGGAATATTATCTATGTCTCCCGGTGTCCCAGAAATTCTGATTATTGCGTTGGTCATCCTGCTTTTTTTCGGTGCTAAACGAATTCCGGAACTGGCCCGCGGTATCGGTAAAGGTATTAGCGAATTCCGAAAGGCCTCCGATGATATCAAGAAGGAAATTGAGCGGGGTGAACAACAGAATTTTGCCTCCGAAGAACGGTCTAAGGAAAAATCTGACAAAACTAATTGAATTGATCGCCCACATTGAATTTCAGAAATCTTTCCGACGTAAAAAATGCTCTGAAATCCCGAGAGATCACGCTCAATGAAGTTGTAGCCCACCACCTGGAAGCAATCAAGGACGGTAACGACACCGTCAATGCGGTCATCGACATGGATGAAAACCGCGCCCTTGAGAGAGCCAACGAGATCCAGAACAAAATTGAGAATGACGAGGCGGGCCCCCTCGCCGGTGCCGTCATCGGCATCAAGGATGTGATCTGCGAAAAGGGCAAGAAAACGACCTGCGCCTCGGGCATTCTGAAGAATTTTGAAAGTGTTTACGATGCCACCGTCATCGAACGCCTGAAAGCGAACGATGCGCTGCTTCTCGGCAGGCTGAACATGGATGAATTTGCCATGGGCTCATCAACCGAAAATACGATCTACGGACCGGTCAAAAATCCTGCAGATATCGACCGGGTGGCCGGCGGATCGTCGGGAGGCAGTGCAGCGGCGGTGGCGGCCGAATTCTGCAATGCAGCGCTCGGTTCCGACACCGGCGGATCGATTCGCCAGCCGGCATCCTATTGTGGGGTGGTCGGGCTCAAACCCACCTATGGACGGGTGTCGCGATACGGTCTGGTGGCCTTTGCCTCCTCCTTCGACTGTATCGGGCCGCTGACCAACAATGTGCGGGATGCCGCCGAAATCCTGGAGGTGCTGGCAGGTCCCGATCCCAGGGATAACACCTCCTCCAGCCGGGCAGTGCCGCACTATCCGGAATATGTGGATGATCCAAATGCCAATATCAGGATCGGCATACCGGAAGAGTATTTCGGTGAAGGGCTGGATTCGGAAATTCGAGACGGTATCCAAGATAAACTCAATCAGCTGGAAAGCGAAGGGGTGGAACTGGTGCCGATCCATCTGCCCCATATGAAATATGGCATCGCCACCTACTATATTCTGGCGACGGCCGAGGCTTCCAGCAACCTCGCACGGTACGACGGCATTCGTTACGGCCACCGGGCCGATTTCGACGAGGTGGAGGAAAATCTTGAAAAGGAACGAGCTGCACTGCATGAGCAGATGGAGAGGGCTACCGGGGAGAAGAAAGCCGAGCTCTCCAGGAAGCTCGAAAATCACGACTCTCCGCTGATCCGCCTCTACAAGAGAAGCCGCACCGAGGGATTCGGGCAGGAGGTCAAAAGGCGCATCATGCTGGGCACCTATGTGCTCAGCGCCGGTTATTACGATGCCTACTATGCCAAGGCACAAAAGGTGCGCAGGTTGATAAAGAACGATTTTACCGAGGCTTTCGAGGAGGTGGATGTTATTGTCTCTCCGACCGCCCCCACCACGGCTTTCAAGCTCGGCTCCAAACTGGATGACCCGGTGCAGATGTACCTGAATGA
>JAWVYR010000152.1:0-6621 GCA_033722635.1 Balneolaceae bacterium
CGGTAGAGTGGGTAGGCGTCGGCATAGCGGTTTCCGAGCGAATCCTGCACCTGAACTTGGCTGCGGTTGGTCCACTCGATATTTTCGCTGAACCGCAATCGCAACCGCCGACTTGAAAATAGGCCCACACCCTGTAGATTCGGGGCGGTGGTGTCGGCATTTGCAACATAGAGCGTCTCCAGAGTATCGGTGGCTCCCTTGAGAAGTTCGAGACGATCCCTTGGAAAAGGTTGCGCGCGTTCCCGTTCCGGCTCCCAGATCTTGTTTCGGTTTCGATCATTCAGCCAGAACGCCTTGTAGGTGCCCTCACTCAGATAGCTGAACTGGAAACGTCCGCTGGTATCGGTTTCCGCCGAGTATATCGCTTTCGTCGACAGATCGGCAGGTGTTCGATAGAGCAGGATGCGGTGACCCGATTCTCCCCTCCCGGTACGGGCACTGACCACCCTTCCGTAGATCTCCCCGGAATCGATCTCCGGACCGGTTGAAACTGCTACCTTTTTGGGAGAGGAGATCTTGTTTCCATTCACATCCGCCAGATCGGTCCCCAGTGTCACGATGATGGTCGTGGAGTCCGGCAGCCGTTCCTCGAACTCAATGGCCACCGACTTGCGGCCCCAGTTGATAGAATATTCTATACCGAGATCCGGTTCTATGGTCAATGCCTGCTGCAGGGTGTTGCGCTTCACAAATTCGGAAAAGGAAAATTTGATGCTCCTGCCCGAAAAATTGGTGGTGCCGGTTTCAGGCTCCGTGGACAGGACCTCCGGCCCTTCCCTGTCAGGAGGACCACCGGTTGGAGCCGTGGGAGTGGCGCATGAAATGACCAGCAGGCAAAGCAGGAGGCAACCTGCAATGATTCGTATGGAACTAAACTGGATCAAAGCCGATAAGTTAAATTTAATTTTAATTGCCCCTGAATATAGGGATTATGTGCTATTTGGAGCAGTTAAATAACTCAACTAACATGATTATGCAGTTATATGTAACTTGAAATTGCCTTACATTTTCACAAAACATACGGAATAGTTGGAGCCTGCTGACCGGGTGCAATCAAAATTAAACGAATTTTGCCACGGTTTAAAAAATTATCCCATTGATGCACAAGAGTTTGTACATATTACCTATAGTCTTTTCCCTGCTCGCCGGATGTGCGGCCTATAAACTGGATGAGGCTCAGCACAGTTTGCGTTCCTCATTCGCAAAGAGAAATTTCAGTGGCTCGGTTGAGCTGCTTCACTCCTACCAGGATCAGGGAATCTATAAGAAAAAAGATCAGGTATTATATCTGTTGGAAATGGGTACCGCGCTGCATTTCAGTGAAAATTACGACTCCAGTTCGGTCTGTTTTACCCGGGCCGAGGAGGAGATCGATCAGCAGTTTACGAAAAGTATAAGCAGGGGTCTTACCTCCATGCTGTTGAACGATAACGCTTTGGTCTACGATGGCGAGGATTACGAAGATATCTATCTGAATGCCTTCAAAAGCCTCAATTTTATTCAATCGCAGGAGCTTGATGCCGCACTTGTGGAGGCCCGCAGGATGGCTTACAAACTCTCGCGCCTGGAGGTGAAATATGAGGGCGTGGCTGAAGCGATGAGCAGTGCCGATACCCTGAATAAAGTGAAATGGAAAGCGGGCAAGAGCAGTGTACAAAACAGTGCGCTCAGCCGTTTCCTCTCATCGGTTCTGTATGCGAAATCGGGAAAACCCGATGATGCCCGGATCGAATATGAAAAACTCAGGGAAGCCTTGACGGAGCAGCCGACAGCCTACAGCCTGACCGGTGACCTATATCGCGAACTGAATATTATCAGAGATCCCTACGGATACAACGTGCTGTTGGTAGGTTTTGCAGGCCGGGCACCGGTCAAAAGGCAACACGATATCCGAACTTTTTCCAACGATCTGGACAGTTATGTGAAATTTTCCATACCCTCGATCCATCTCTACCCTTCCGTTGTCCGCAATGTGCAGGCGGTGGTTGGTGATACGCTTCAGATCGCACTGCCGATGCTGGAGGAGATGGACCGGGTTGCCCGTGAGATCTATAAAGTGAAGCAGCCCATCATCTATGGAAGGGCTTTCCTTCGAGCCGTATTAAAAGCGGGAGCCGCCGAGGCACTGGAAAAAAAGGCGGAGAAGAAAAACGAGGGGAACGGTGGACTGGCTAATATCCTCGGCATTCTGGGGCAGGAGCTCACGGAAAAGGCGGACCTGAGGGGCTGGCAGACCATGCCGGGCAAAGCCTATGCCAATGTCGTCAAACTTCCACCCGGGGAGCATGCCATCACGATTGAGTACCGTTCGGAACAAGACCGCCTGCTTTTTAGTGAAACCAAGAATGTGGTCGTTCAATCACCCAATGATCTAAAACTAGCAGAAGCACTCTATTGGAATTAAAGACCCTCAATATCAATCAATCGAAACAAACATCTGAAACTATGAAGAAGCTCATCTACTATCCCCTGCTGCTGGTAATCGTAGCAGCGTGTGCCCCCTCACAGAAAGTAAATCGAATCGATCCGGGTACGCAAACCGACCTTTCGGGGCGCTGGAACGACACCGATGCCCGTCTCGTGGCCGAGGAGATGATCAGTGACGTGGTCAGCAAACCCTGGTTACGGCAGTTCAACCGCAGCCATGACAAGCCCCCGGTCGTGATCGTGGGACGGGTCCGCAATGAGACCATGGAACATATCGATACCGAGGTCTTCACCAAAGAGATGGAACGTGCCTTTGTCAACACCGGGGAGGTCACCGTGGTCGCGAGCCGGGAGGAGCGAAAGGAGATACGCGACGAGCGGGCCGACCAGCAGGAGTTTGCCTCCTACGAGACCACAAAACGAATGGCCCAGGAGCTGGGAGCCGATTACATGATGATTGGTAATATCAATTCCATCGTGGATGAATCGGTCAGCGGGAAACAGGTCGCCATTTTCTACACCGTGAATCTAGAAATGATCAATGTGGAAACCAACCAGAAGGTGTGGATCGGCAACAAAAAAATCAAAAAGCTGATCGACCGGAAGAATTTCCGCGGATAGCACGGTCGGATTCGTACAAAAGATGAAGACACGTTGGCCTGGTTCGGAGGAACGAATTGAAGGGTTATCGTGTGTTTTGAGTGTATGATGGATGATTTCAAAACCGATACACTGCAAAAACGAAAAAAGGGAAAAAGACCGCTTCTCGAACGGCCCGGGCTCTATACCGATTATTATGAGCTAGCGATGGCGCAGGGCTATGTGCTGGACGGCCGCGCCGAGGAGACCGCATGCTTCGACTACTTTTTCCGTAAAAACCCGTTCGAGGGCGGGTATGTAATTTTTGCGGGACTGGCGGACCTGTTCGAGATTCTGTCTAACTTTACCTTTCATGATGAAGAGCTCCAATACCTGGAGAATGAGGGCTTCAAGCCTGAATTCATCGACTATCTAAGAAATTTCGAACTCGAAGTATCTGTCGACTCCGCCCGTGAGGGGGAAGTCATCTTCCCCCTTGAACCGGTTCTGCGTGTCACCGGCCCGCTGCCGCAGGTACAGCTGCTGGAGACCCTGACACTGAATATCTTGAATTTTGAGTCGCTGATAGCCACCAAGGCGATGCGCCTGAAAGATGCAGCAGGCGACCGGCGGGTGCTCGATTTCGGCCTCCGCAGGGCGCAGGGGCTCGGCGGCATCTCTGCCAGCCGGGCAGCGGTCATCGGCGGTGTGGAAGCCACCTCCAATGTCTATTCGGCCCATGCCTATGATCTGCCTGCCAGCGGCACCATGGCTCATTCCTGGATACAGTCATTCGAGGACGAGCTCAGTGCTTTCCGCAAATTTGCTGAACTCTATCCCGAAGATTGCGTTCTGCTGGTGGATACCTACGATACCCTGGAGAGCGGTGTGCCTAACGCGATAAAGGTGGCCAAAGAGCTGGAAGAGAAAGGGCATCGGCTCAAGGGCATCCGGCTCGACAGCGGCGACCTGGCTTATTTTGCCAAAAAATCGCGCCAGCAGCTCGATCGTGCCGGACTGGACTATGTGAAGATCGCGGCCTCCAATCAGCTGGATGAACGGCTGATCAGAAGTCTGTTGAGTCAAAATGCGCCGATTGATCTGTTCGGAGTGGGTACCCGCCTGGTAACCGGCCACGAGAGCCCGGCCCTGGACGGTGTGTACAAGCTGGCCTCGGTGCATGGCGAGCCCAAACTTAAACTCTCTGAAAATATCGAAAAGGTCACCCTGCCCGGCCACAAAAAAGTATTGAGATATATCAACGGCAATAACAAGTTCTACGGCGATGGTATCCTGCTGGAAGAGGAAAAGGATGCAAAGCAGATTTTTCATCCCTACTATCCCGACCGGCGTTTCGACACTTCGGGCATGGATACGGAACCGTTGCTGCATCGAATAATGGAGCAGGGCAGGCTGAAAATGACTGCCCGATCTGCTGAGGAAAGTGCTGCCTACGCCCGTTCCCGTTTTGCCCAGCTGAATCCAGAACACAAACGATTTGAAAACCCCCACATCTACAAAGTGGGTATCAGTAATAGACTGATGAAGCTACGCGATGAGCTACGTGAATCGGCAAAAAAATAAAGAAATTACAAGACCTATGGATGCACTTTTGATTATCGACGTTCAAAATGACTTTTGTCCCGGCGGGGCCCTTGCCGTTCCCGAGGGGGATACAGTAGTTCCCAATATCAATAAGCTGGTTGAACGATTTGATACGGTGATTCAGACTCAGGACTGGCATCCTGAAAACCACAACTCTTTTGCCTCCTCCCATCCCGATCATGAACCGTTTGAAACGATCGAAGTTTCGTACGGCGAACAGACGCTCTGGCCCGATCACTGCGTTCAGGGTTCCGAGGGAGCCGACTTTCATCCAGATCTGAACATCCGTAAAACCCAACTCATCATCCGAAAGGGATTCCGGGAAGGGATTGACTCCTACTCGGCTTTTTATGAAAACGACAATATCACTCCCACCGGATTGTCGGGATATCTGCACGAGCGAGGTATAGACACCCTTTACATAGTAGGTTTAGCCACTGATTTCTGCGTGAAATGGTCGGCTATTGACGGCCTCAAGGAAGGTTTCGAGATCTACATCGTGAAAGATGCCGTAAAAGGAATCGACATGGAGGGGTCGGTGGAACAGGCCTGGAAAGAGATGCAGGAGAAGGGCGCCAAACGTACCGTCACAAATGATATAGAGAATAAAGATACTGTTGGAGCCGCTTAAGTTTGATTGTATCGTACTGGGCGCCGGTATCGCCGGCCTCTCGGCGGCCGACGCCCTGCAGGAAAAGGGGATAAAAATTGCCGTCATCGACAGGGGGCAGCTCGCAGACGGTGCCTCCGGAACCCCGGGAGCCCTGGTGAATATCGCCACAGGGCGAAGGGGTACCAAGGTCTGGAAAGCTGAAGCGTGTTACCAGGCACTGAAAAACACCTTTCACAAAGTATCTGCCTACCATATCGAACCCTTTTACCGCAACAACGGAATCCTGCGGCCCTGCCTGACCGAAAAGATGGCCCGCAAGATGAAAGAACAATACCAGAAGACCGATTGGCCGGAGGGTTGGTGTCAGTGGCTCGATAGGAAATCGATCCTTCAACGTCATCCCGGCATCAACTGCACGGGTGGCGGCCTCTGGATCCCGGTCGGTATGACGGTGGATATCCGTGGCTATCTGAAAGCCCTTGCGCGCTACATCCAGGTCAACGATGGCATCGTCCGGACGGAATGCGATTATGAACTCCGCCGGAACGGAAAGGGCTGGGTGGTAGCGGGCGATCGATTCGAATATCAAACCGACCGGATCCTGTTTGCTACCGGTTACGGCACACTCAATTCTCCCTTCTGGAACAGGCTCCCTCTTTCACCGGTTAAGGGGCAGGTCGCCTGTTACCGCACAGTCTCGGGAGTACTCGACTTTACCCATTCGATCTCCAGTCTGGGATATATAGCCCGCATCGATGAGCGGCACTTTTTACAGGGCAGCACCTATGAACATGGGTTCGATGACCTGCAACCGGATCAAGAAGGTTTGGAATACCTGCAGCAACGCCTTGACCGCACACTTCCGGGACTCAAAGATCGTTCCGAACTGCAGTCGCAGTGGGCCGGAGTCAGGGTCTCCACCCCCAATAAAAAACCGGTGTTGGGTGCTCACCCCGAGGAACCCGGCCTTTACATCTTCACCGGACTGGGTTCAAAGGGATTGCTCTACGGCAAATACCTTGCCGAACACTTTGCCGATCATCTCCTGGATGGGGAAAAACTGATAGAAACGGTCTCTATTCAGCGTATGCTTCAATGATCGGTATCACGATCGGTGTAGCGGTCGGTGTGCTCATCCTCCTCACCGTCTTCAACCAGCCGGCCGTCATCGGTGACCGTCGTACGGGCATAGAGTCCCTGTTTGTTCAACTCGGAGATCTTCCGGTTCACATATTCGATCTTTTTGGATTCACCCTCTCCTCTGCTGCCCAGAATCGAACGCACCTTATACCAGGCATATATTTCATCCTCCTTGGTGCCGTTCCAGAAAAGATGGAACATCTTATTCAGCTGATCATCGTAAACCGGTTTTCGACGGGACCGAATGATCTTCAGCA
>JAWVYR010000153.1:0-6564 GCA_033722635.1 Balneolaceae bacterium
AGGTGTTGTATCGAATCCTCATTGCGTATGGCCTGAAGGGCTATTTTTGCCTTGAATTGCGGTGTATATTGATTGGTGTCCTTCATCATATATCTGCAATAGCCGTCTGATATACTGTCCGTATTTTTTTATCACATGATACCTAAAATGCAAAATACAATAAAATGGCAACATATAAAGAGTGCCGCCCAACGCTATTGCTACAAGGTATTAAATAATTCTATACCGCTACCGGCTACGGAACGGACTTGTCGCTGCCGTCAATGAACGGTCGGCGCTTCGAAACCGGTTTCACCAATGTAATCATGGGTAAGGTCCGCGAATCATACCGCCTTGGAGAAGTTAAAGTGGAGATCAGGGAAACCGATCATCCGGAAAAACTGGAAGTAGAATGCAGCGACGGCATCTACCGGTCGGTTTTTACCATCAGGGAGTATGAATACCAGAACTATAAGCGACATCTGAATCAGCGTATCAAAAACGCTTTCTCCGAACAGCGGGATGAGGAGTAATTGACAGCTCCATCGATTCCTATCTTTCAAAAGGAATTTCCAGCTGTTCATACTCGCTTTCGTCGCTGAGGTTCAGGTTTGAAAGGGTGATGCCCAGAAGCCGCACTTTTCTCCTGCCCGCTTCGGTCTGTTTAAGCAGCGACTTCGCGATCTCCGCAATTCGAGAGGGTGTGTCGATATACTGTTGACCGGAGGTGCTTCGGGTGATCGTTTCGAAATCGTCATAGCGAACTTTCAGGGTTACGGTCTTCCCGGCGGCTCCTTTCTTTTTCATGGATTCGGATACTTTCTCCGCCAGCTCATCCAGGAAGTTGCGTATCCAGTTGAGGTCGCCGATATCCTGGGAGAAGGTGCGTTCTTTGCCGATCGACTTGCGAATTCGGTGAGGCTTGACCTCCCGGTTGTCGATCCCCCGGACGATGCGGTAGTAATAACGGCCTGTTTTCCCAAAATGCCTGACCAGGTCCAGCTCCGACCACTGCCGCAAATCTTTTCCCGTCTCGATGCCTAACCGATGCATTTTTCTTTCGGTAGCGCTGCCAATGCCGTAAAATTCACCGATCGGGAGCTGGTTGAGAAATGATTCAGCCTCCTCCGGAGTGATCACGGCAAGCCCATCCGGTTTGTCGAGATCCGAGGCGATTTTGGACAGGAATTTGTTGTAGGAAACACCTGCCGAAGCGGTCAGCGAAGTTTCCCGCTTGATCTGTTTTTTTATCCGGGCGGCGATCAGTGTTCCCGAGGGAATTCCCGCCCGGTTCTCCGTCACATCCAGATAGGCTTCATCCAGCGACAGGGGCTCCACCAGGTCGGTGTATTGCTGCATGATATCCCTAATTTGCCGGGATACCTGCCGGTAGACATCAAATCGGGGTTTGACAAAGATGGCGTGCGGACAAAGTCGTATGGCACGTGCCGCCGGCATGGCCGAATGAATGCCGAATTTTCGGGCTTCATAGCTGGCGGCCGCTACCACGCCCCGACCTTCCGGAGAGCCTCCCACAACCACCGGCTTGTCGCGGTATTCCGGGAAGTCACGTTGCTCCACGGAAGCGTAAAAGGCATCCATGTCGATATGTATGATCTTTTTCATCTCTGCCGCCATAGCAGAAAATTACTCCAAAAATTTGCAATATGTCGAATGGAATGTTTCCGGCCGTTCAGTTTTTCTCCGATAGGAATACCCAAAATCCATTCAGTTGTCTATATTGACGGCACTGTCAATAACTATATTACAAAGGAGTTCTGTTATGGAAGCGTTGAATGGTGCAACCATATTCTGGCTGATATCTTTTGGAATGTTGACCGGCTGGATTGCCTATCTGGTGATGGGTGACCGGGGCGTGGGCATCATTTCGAATGTGGCGGGAGGCACCATCGGCATGCTGGTGGTCGGTATCCTGGTGATCGTGCTGGGCGTGCCCGGCAGTCTGGTGCTGGCCCTGATGGGTACGGTGTGTATCCTGTTCGTATTGAATATCTTTCACGTTGAGCCTGATCACGGCCCGGGGGGCAGGGTGCAGCCGAAAGAGTAATGGCCATGGGGCTACCGCCCGGCTGATGAATCTCTCAGGTCTTTTATCGACGGCTTTTCCGTTAGTGCCAAATCTTGCCGGCAGCAGAAAAGATCTCTTTTCCTGGTTACAGGTCATTCAGAGGCATCTTAGAAATATCTAATGCTGTATTCGGATTTTCTGTTAGCACTTTTGCAAAAACTTTTTAAATTGTGTTAGGGATGGCGATGGCATGCCATTTATAAAATTAGGCTCCGACTCCGTCGGAGCTTTTTTATTTTACCCTCATTCCTTCATTCCCTTGCCCGGATCTCTGGCATATCTTTTTCCGGTCCACGTTGGAGAATTACCGACTGTTTCCGAACAGATTATAAACGTCATCTGCCCGCTTCAATGAAACAATGTCCTGTTTTAGATCGTGAAAAAATCAAAAAGTGTTCATGAATACTTCAGATTCATCCCGACGCGATGCAGATGCCCGACCGGTTTCTTTTGAAAAATTGAAAGAGCTGGACAGCCTCTTCGATAGTCAGCTGAATGATATAACAAAGGAGGAAAGAGTCGGCACAAAAGATAAGAGCCGAAGCGGATCCTCCTCGATAGGGATCAAGAAAATACTCCTGTACCTGTCGGGCAGCCTGCTGTTTCTGGTGCTTCCCTTTATAGTTCTGATCCGCAGCTCGGTGTATCTCTACCTGAATTACCAGTTTAACGGCTGGATTGCCCTCGGGGGCGGTGTAACGGCCACCATCGTACTGTTGCTCATCTATCTGGCGGGGGTCGGCTTGAAGTTTCGGAGCAAAGCCCGGATACATCGATATTTTTACCGGGGCGTCATCGTCCTGGTGATCGCCTACAGCTGTTACAGCTTGCTTTATCTATCGGGCATGAATGTGAAGAAGCAGGAACTGCAGACGCACTACATGAACCTACACCCTATTCTGAGAGTTGCGGTCTCCACCGCCATCCTGGCCGATTCGGAACTGATCATCACCGATATTCAGCGAACTCCCGACGATTATGATGCGATGGGTCTGTCGCGCCGCGAGCATTCCAATCACTACCTGCAGAGCTCGGGCTATGTCCATGCCGTCGACCTCAGAACGATAGACCGGGCGGAGTGGAAAAACTGGATACTGCAGCGGACCGCCAACCTGCTCGGTTTTCATACCCTGCGTCATACCGGCACGGCGGACCATCTTCACGTCGCATTGCCGTTGAACGGAAGCTGAAACAACCGTAGCTTAAAAGGCGTTGTAATTTCATCGGTAAAGCCGGCTTGATCAACGTTTCCTTCAACCAAAGTTCTCCATGAATCGTGCTTCTCGCATCCTGCTGCTGGTTGTTCTGCCTGCCATCCTGATTCCGGGATGCGGGTCGGAAACGGTGAATACCGCCGAACGGGTGTTGGGAAAAGTGAAAGAGCGGTACCGCAATCTCGACCGTTTTGAATTCAGGGCGACTTTTTCTACCGTTTTCAGCCAGGGGATCAACTCCCAAAAATATATCACCTCGGTACACTACCTGGCCAACCGCCCCGGCGGTCTTCGCATCGAAGTGACACAGGAGGAAAACAGGGATATACTTGTTTCCAATGGTGAAACAACGTGGACCTATCGTTCCAGTCTGGATCAGTATACCGTTCAGCCGGTATCTCCCTATCAAACCGCAGAGGGAGCATATGGGCTTCGAGCTATTTCCGGTAATATGCTGGAAACGGCCGATCTGCTGACGGCTGCGTTTGAACGTATCACGTTGAATCTGAGGGATGCCGTTGTGATAGGCCAACAGAGGATCGAGCTGGAAAGTGGTGCCCGGATGGCCTACGTGGTGGAGGCAAAATATGAAGGAGAGGGTCGAAACGGGGATAGGGAGAGCTGGCCGGTAACCTACTGGATCGACAAGACAACCTCCCTGGTACTGCGGCAGCGGATCAGAATGAATACCACCGATCCGCAATCCGGCGAGAGGATCAGGATGATGCAGGAGATTGCACTTAGCGAAGCGAGGCTGAATCCGGATCTGACGGAAAACCTATTTGAATTCATGCCTCCTCCAACAGCTGAAAGAGTTGATGAGCTGCCGGTCGGCGGTGCCCGCAAGCCGATGATGGTGGGGCAGGAAGCGGAGGATTTCACCCTGGAGAATGTGGAGGGCGATGCAGTGAGCTTGAGCCAGCACCGGGGCAAAGTAGTGCTGCTTGATTTCTGGGCCACCTGGTGTGGACCCTGCCTGGAGGCCCATCCCGTTATTGACCGTATTTATCAGGAATGGAAGGATGAGGGATTGGTTGTTATAGGGATAAGCAGTGAATCTCGTGAAAGCATACAGCAGTATATGGGTGAACACGGCTACACCTTCATGAACCTGTTCGACCGTAACCACTCCGTTTCCCGCGAATATAATGTCGATGTAATACCGGCCGTATTTATCATCGACCGGGAGGGTGAGATAGCGGCGCAAATGGTTGGGGCCAAATCGGAGCAGACGCTTCGCAGGGCCATCAGGGAAGCCGGTTTGTAATCCGCAGACAACTTTTTGAAATCAAAAAAATTAACGATTAATCACTTATGGCAGAAAAGAGGGAATTTTCGTTGTGGTTGAGACCGCTCGGCGATATCGCTTTCAAACTGAAACAACGGATCGAGGCACTGAGTAAGAAGTTTGATACCCCTGCCTTCGATCCGCATATAACCTTATTGGGAGGCCTGCCTGAAAGTGAAGCGACCCTGACACAGCTGACCGATACCCTGGCGGGTTCTCTCGAACCCTTCGAGGTCGAACTGACCAAAGCCGGATACAGGGATACCTTTTATCAATCGCTGTTTATCCACGTGGGGAAAAATGAGCAGCTGCTGAGAGCGCGAAAGACGGCTGAACAGCTGTTCAATTACGGTTCGGATGAACAATATATGCCCCATGTAAGCCTGCTTTACGGAGACCTTACACGAGAGGAGAAGGAGCGTATCCTGAATTCAATCGGACGGGAATTTCATATCCGCTTCGGTGTTCACAACTTGATGCTTGTCGATACCACCGGAAAACCGGCAGATTGGAAATATGTCCACTCTTCCGAGTTCCGGTCATAGAGTTTATGCGATCCCGTGGGAATCCCGGCCATTGTGATGGGTTACCTTGCAGATTGATAGGTCTATCGAGTTGTTGAATCTAACCTGAATAATTGCGATAGTGCCGTTGTCAAATTATCGGTACCGTACTCGGGCAAGCAACCCTTAATCGCTTTTATCATTTAAATCGACAGATTGATGTCAAACTACAAGTTTTTTGAACAGGTCAACAAAGCTTTTGATAAGGCGGCCGAATATTCTCGATTTGATAAAGGGCTTCTGAACCAGATAAAGATTTGCAATACGGTCTACCACGTGACCTTCCCGCTGGAGCGGGATGACGGGACGATTGAGGTGCTGCAAGGGTGGAGGGTCGAGCACAGCCATCACAAACTTCCGACCAAGGGGGGGATCCGTTTCAGCAAGACGGTGAATGAGGATGAGACCATGGCCTTGGCCGCCTTGATGACCTATAAATGCGCCGTGGTGGATGTACCCTTTGGCGGCGCCAAGGGGGGAATCAAGATCGACAAGTCGGAGTATTCCGATCAGGAGATCGAGCGGATCACCCGCCGCTATACCTATGAATTGATCAAGAAAGATTTCATAGGCCCCGGACTCGATGTGCCGGCTCCCGATTACGGCACCGGGGCTCGCGAGATGGGTTGGATCCTGGATACCTACCGGCAGCTGGTCAACGATATCAACAGCGAGGCCTGTGTGACCGGCAAGCCGATTCCGCAGGGCGGTATCCGGGGACGGACCGAGGCAACCGGCCGCGGGGTATATTTCGGGGTTCGGGAGGCATGCAAACATGAGGAGGATATGAAGGAGCTCGGTCTTGATCCCGGCCTCGAGGGCAAGACGTTCGTAGTACAGGGGTTGGGCAACGTCGGTTACCATGCGGCGAAATACCTTACCGAAGGTGGTGCCAAAATGGTGGGGGCGGCCGAAATCGAGGGTTCGATATACCAGGAGAGCGGATTGGATCTGGAAAAGTTGATGGAATACCGCCGGAATACCGGGTCGATAATCGGCTTCGGTGATTCCAAAAAGCTCGAGAACAACACGGCGGTGCTGGAGGCGCCCTGCGATATTCTGGTACCTGCGGCTCTGGAAAATCAGATCAATGAAGAAAATGCCGAAAATATACAGGCAAGGATCATAGCGGAAGCGGCTAACGGTCCCACTACTTCAAAAGCCCACGATATCATGAAAAAACGGGGTGCTTTGATTATTCCCGACAACTACCTGAATGCCGGAGGAGTGACCGTATCCTATTTCGAGTGGCTGAAAAATCTTTCGCACGTACGGTTCGGCCGCATGGAGAAGCGGTTTGAGGAGAGCAGTCTCCGGCGGATACTCAATGTGATTGAAAATATCTCCGATCGGACCTTTACCGAGGCAGAACTGGAGCAGCTGGCCAAGGGAGGTGACGAGCGGGCGCTGGTCGATTCTGGCCTGGAGGAG
>JAWVYR010000154.1:0-6501 GCA_033722635.1 Balneolaceae bacterium
CTCCGTCAGCAGGTACACATCCTGAATCTCGTTGGCCATCTAATTAGATCTCTGATCGTTCTGTTTTAAGGGCTGAAGTTAACAAATAGGAACCAGAGTAAACAGCCGGCCCATGATTACTTTGGAAAATTCAGAGTCACTTTCACGGGATCAAAAATGTCCTACAGCTTCGGCTCCTCGCCTGCCATCTCGTGAATCTTCTTCCATTCTTCCTCTGTGACCGGCGTGATTGACAAGCGTGAGCGGTTCAGCACCACCATATCCTGCAGGGCCGGCTCCAGCTTCATCTTCTCTCTGGTTACCGGGTTGTCGAATTTCTGAACGAACTCCACATCCACCAGGTGCCAGGTGGGCTCCTCCTCGCTGCTGTCGGGGTCGAAATATTTGGAGTTGGGATCGAACTGGGTGGGATCGGGATAGGGCGGGCTGGCTACCTTCATGGTGCCGGCGATCTTGGGAGTGGATATGTTGGAGTAGTAAAACAGCACGCCGTCGCCGACCTCCATGTCGTCACGCATATGGTTGCGCGCCTCGTAATTTCGCACACCGTCCCACGGCTCCGTGCCGACCTCCTCCAGGTCGTCGATGTCGAAGTCACTTGGTTCGTTTTTCATCAGCCAGTAGTTTCGGTCACTCATCTCAGAAATTTTTGTGTTTTATATTGGATTAATATGGTTCGGTTCGCCGTGAAAACTTATTAAACGCGATAAACGTTCTTTACACTGACAAATCAGGCAAAACAATTTATCCCTTATGGATGTACTTTTTTGGAGCGGCGGAAAGGATTCCTACCTCGCTCTGCAGTTTTACAAACAGGAGCACGGGCTGGATCATTTGAAACTGCTGACCACCTGTGACGAGCAGGAGCAGATCGTACCGCTCCAGCAGGTCGAAGTGAAACGGATCAAAGAGCAGTCGGCCCACCTGGGACTGGATCTGCTACTGGTGCCGCTGCCGGATTCCCCGCCCAACGAGGTGTACCTGGAGCGGGTTTGCGGGAAGCTTGAGGAGGCCGGCGCCGATCGGCTGGTGTTCGGCGACTGGAAGCTGGAGGATATCCGCGAGTGGAGAGAGGAGGAGTTCGGCGGCCGCGGCTACGAGTGCCTGTTCCCGATCTGGAAAAAGAGCATCCACGACCTGCTGCCGGTGCTGATCCTGCAGCCGGTGGAGGTGAAGATCTCGGCCGTGGAGGAGGAATACCGGAAATATCTGAAGGTGGGCGAACCCTACAACCCGGATCTGGTGATGCAGCTGCCCGACGAAATCGACCCGATGGGCGAAAACGGGGAATTTCATACCGAGGTGGTGTTCCGGGATCTGAAGGATGAGGTGGTATAGTCTGCTAGTCTGCTAAAGGCTTCTCAACGTCATTCAAAATTGCATTTGGGCAAAATCCGTAAGCCCCACCCTCGTTTTGCAGATAGTTCTGTCTTGATTACACCTTTGGAAATACCGTGGATAACACCTCCCGACCGCCTTGCGGCGGCCACCCTCCTCGAGGAGGGACCTCTTTATTTTCTGAAAATCAGACGCCCTTCGGGAACAGTGATTATGCTTCCCGTTGAGTGCTCGACCTTTATCCACCCGGAAGAAAGAGCATAATTGGTCTCCCCTTGAGGGGAGTGTCAGCCTGTTGGCTGACGAGGGGTGTTTCCGATTAATTATGTGACACCCCCACTCCTGCGCCATGGTGGAATCCGCCGTTGCTTCAGCGCAGGCATGGCTTAGGAGTGCAGGCCGACCAGCTCCGCCTTGCGGCACCCACCCTCCTCGAGGAGGGAGATCAACAGGTTGGATAATTAGCCATTAATTATTAGGTAGTCACTCCAAATACTTGCCCAAATACCAGCGCACCGTTTTGGTGAGCTGCTCTTTGAAGTTATCCGACGGTTCCCAGCCCAGCGTCTCCCGGATCTTGGTGATATCGATGGCGTAGCGGTAGTCGTGGCCGGGCCGGTCGGTTACGAAGCTGATCAGGTTCTTGTAGTCCCCCTCCGGCCCCTCTCCCATCTCGTCGTTTAAAATATCGCATATCAGCTTCACCAGCTCGATATTTTGCCACTCGTTGTCGCCGCCGATGTTGTAGGTTTCACCTGCCTCGCCCCGGCGGAAGGCGATCTCCAGCGCGCGGCAGTGGTCCTCCACGTAGAGCCAGTCGCGCACATTCTCCCCTTTGCCGTACACCGGTATATTCTTGTGGTTGATGGCACTGCGGATCACCACCGGGATCAGCTTCTCGTCGTGCTGGTGTTGGCCGAAGTTGTTGGAACAGTTGGTGGTGACCACATTCATATTGTAGGTATGATGATAGGCACGTACCAGGAAATCACTGCCCGCCTTGGTGGCTGAATAGGGCGAGTTGGGTGCGTAGGGGGTCTGCTCGGTGAATTTTCCCGTATCGCCGAGCGTGCCGTAGACCTCGTCGGTGGATACGTGCAGGAACCGGCTGGTACGCCATACCGCTTCCTCCTCCGCCCACAGCTGCTTGCACTCCTCCAGAATGTTGAAGGTGCCCACAACGTTGGAGAGCACGAACGGCTCCGGCCCCTCGATCGAATTGTCCACGTGCGACTCCGCCGCCAGGTGGAACACCCCGTCTGGTTCGAACTCCCGGATGATTTCGCGGACAGCTTCACGGTCCACCAGGTCGAGTTTTTTAAATGCGTACCGGTTGGAGTTCTCGATCTCCGAGAGATAGTCCAGGTCGGAGGCGTAGGTCAGCTTATCCAGGTTCAACAGCTGCCAGTCGGCATGCTGCTCGTGCAGATGCAGTATCAGGTTGGATCCGATAAATCCGGCGCCGCCGGTGACGATGATTCTCATGGCTGGTATTCAAACAGGTCTTTTTTTGGAATTTCAGTTAAACGGGGCTGCTGCCGGTCTTTATCCGAAACAACGGGCCGGTCCACTTCCCACTCGATCCCCAGCCCCGGGTCGTTCCAGAGCACGCCCCGCTCCGCTTCGGCATCATAGTAGTCGCTGCACTTGTAGGCCACCAGCGCCTCCTCCGATAACACGGAAAATCCGTGGGCAAATCCCTGGGGAATATAGAGCTGACGCTTGTTCACCTCCGAAAGCACCACCGAGGTGTGTTGACCAAAGGTAGGCGATCCTCTGCGCAGATCCAGTGCCACATCCCGTATCGTACCACTCACCACCATGATCAGCTTGGCCTGTCGGCGGCGTATTTGGTAATGCAGGCCTCTCACGGTACCCCGTTGCGAGCGGGACAGGTTATCCTGTACAAACTGTACCTCGATACCCCGCTCACGGAACCATTCCTCGCGGAAAGTTTCCAAAAAGAAACCCCGCTCATCCCGGTGGATCTCCGGTTTGATGAGGAACACATCCCCGATATCTGTAGGTTCAAACGTTGGCAAATCCGTGATTCAATTTTTTTTGAGTTTATGTATAAGCTTTTTCAGACCGAATTGCCAATCCCAGATTTCGGCCCCCGGCACCTGCCGCAGCTTTTCGATACTGAGCTTCGAAAAAGCGGGTCGGTCGGCTTTGGTTGGAAATGCGTCTGAAGGTACCGCCTCGAGTGAGACCTTGCTGTCCAGCATCCCGAACAGGGTTTGCGCCAGTTCAAACCAGGTAAGGATCCCATCGGACGTTACATGGTACGTTCCGGATCGTTTTCTGTCGACAAGATTGTAGCTGTTTGCAACCACGTTTTCCGCAAACGAGGGGCACCCGAACTGGTCGTTCACCACCTTTATCGGCTGCTTCTGTTCCGACCGCTCCATCATTTTTGTAACAAAGTTCGCTCCGTACTGCCCGCACAGCCAGCTCGTACGAATGATGAGGTGGTCGGCCCCGGAAGCACGGACCGCCTGCTCCCCCCGCCATTTGGTCTCCCCGTACCAGTTGATCGGCGAGGCCTCATGATCTTCCGGATAGCCTTCGGGATGCCTGGTCCGATCCTTCTCCCGGCCGGGAAACACGTAATCGGTGGAGTAATGTACCAGCGTTGCCCCCCCGGCCTGACAGATCCTGGCCAGCTGGCCCGCGGCCTCCGCATTAACTTCCAGAGCCCGGGCCCGCTCCTCCTCTGCGCGGTCGACGTTCGTGTAGGCAGCACAATTCACCACCACATCCGGCTGATCGTTCTCCACCGTCTTTTGTAAAGCGAGATAATTGGCAATATCGATATCCGAGGAATCGTAGGCATTAAAAGGTTCGTCCCGCTTTTCGAGGTAATGTTGCCATTCACGGCCCAGCTGCCCGCCTGCTCCCAGTATCAGAAATGTCATTGTTCGTTGCCTGATTTTCTGACCAGATCGTTGGCCCGCTTGTAGGAAGAGGGAGTTCCAGCGTCGGTCCACCATCCCTCCAGCATCGCATATTTCATCCTGCCCATTTCGATGTAGCGGTTGTTCACCTCCGTGATCTCCAACTCTCCCCGTTCGGAGGGTTCCAGCTGATGTATGAAATCAAACACCTCGGCATCGTACATGTAGATGCCCGTAACCGCATAATCGCTTTTGGGTGAATCAGGCTTCTCTTCGATACCCACGATACGGTCGGCCTCGATCTCGGCCACGCCGAAGCGCTGCGGGTCCGGCACCTCCTTCAGCATGATCATGGCACCCTTACCTCCGAACTTCTTCACAGCCTGCTCCAGCGAGGCCTCGAACACATTGTCGCCGAGCACCACGATCATCGGCTCCTCGCCGCAGAAGTTCTCTGCCAGTCCCAGCGCCTGGGCGATCCCTCCCGCCTCATCCTGCACCTTATAGGTGAAGTTGCAACCGAACTCGCTGCCGGAACCCAGCAGGTTCACCACATCGCCCATGTGTTCAGTGCCGGTAACAATGAGAATCTCTTCGATGCCCAATTCCGTCAGCTTACCTATGGGATAGTAGATCATCGGTTTGTTGCCCACAGGCAGCAGGTGTTTATTGGTGACTTTGGTGAGAGGATAAAGCCGGGAACCGGTTCCTCCTGCTAAAACAATGCCTTTCATGTATAACTGATAGCTCTATTAAGTGCGAGTTCATCAATCCTTACACCGTCAAAACGGACTCTGGATGCAATCCCAATGTCAGGAATTATATTAAAAACCCGTAACGATGGTAACGGAATATAAACCTCTTCGTCCCATTCTTAAAGCCAATTGACCGGAATAGTAAGAATTGATAGCAGGAAAAGGCCGTATTCAGTCAATTATGAAATCGTTTCTACTATCGGTTTGACTGGCGCAATAGAGTGAACGCCTTCACCTGCCAGAGATTACAAAATACCGCAGTTGTGACAAGTATATTTTGAATAGACAGTTTCACGAATCGTTTTATAGTTATGTAATTCGATAAGTCTTTGCTATATAATGATTTACAGGCAACATTAACAATAATATAGCTTCATTATAATCCTTTTAATTACAAGCATCTTTGTTATTTATTGCTAAGATTGAAATTGGGTTAAAGAGAGACAAATAAAATACCTTAGAAATAAAGAGGGGATTACCAAAAACAATAAAGTACAGTTATGCAAGATTTTTCTGATTTAATATTTCTGATGGGAGCGATGCTTGTCATATCTTTGCTGACGGTAAACACCGGATATATGTTTCGCAACAACAGCGAAACGCTGATGCAGGCGGATATAGAATATGAAGCTATAGCCCTTGCACAAAGCCTTATCAATGATGTCAAGTGGGAAAACGACATCGATGAAATCGATCCGGCTTCTGGCTCCTGTATATGCAACAGCTACCCGCAAACACAAACTGTTGAGATCGGATCGGGCAGCCAGTTTGAGGTGGATTACACCGTCGACCTTCAGAGTGTAGAAGAAAATATTGTCGGTTCAAACGTACGGAATTTCAGGGTTACGGTAATCGTGACCAGTGATTATCTGCCACCCGACCAGGCGATACAGATGCAGTTCCTGAAGAATTTTGCAAACTGATTAATTTAAATATTACTGATTATGAATGTAGGAGTAGTGACAAGTTTTGCAGTTGGTGGTTTGCTGCTGATTACGATGTTGACGCTGAACAACCGTGTCTACGAAAGTTCGCAGGAAACGACCCTGAACATGATGGCCAAGAATAATCTCAATACGGTCGCCCAGCTGATTACCAACGATTTCCAGCGTATTGGCTATAACTACGGGGGTGCGCTGCCCTCGGTCGCCAATGCGGATTCCACGCGGATTCAATTCCGTGGGGATATGCACGAAGGAGATAACTTCAACTCCACTACGAACATCTGGGAATGGGATACTGGCGATCCGGTCACCAACACCTCCAACCCCAACGATTCTTATCTGAAACGGACTGGTCCCGTCAACCAGAATAACATGGGCGTGATCGAAATTCCGGTCGTTCATTTCGAGGTGATTCCCTACGACGCCAATAACAATGCATTCCCAGCGCTGAAACAGTTGATCAAAAGAATAGAGGTGGAAGTTATCTGCGAATCTCCGGAACCCAGCGGTACGCTGGCCAACGGGGACCCCTATTACATGCGGGTGGTTTGGAAGAAGACGTTTTAC
>JAWVYR010000155.1:0-6480 GCA_033722635.1 Balneolaceae bacterium
ATGACCGCCAGCAGGCTGAAGATAAACCGGACCGGATTGGTGTAGAAACTGTACATATTGAGCATCGCGGTGAGTGCCCGTAAAAATCTTTGCCACATGAGGGTCGTGGTTTAATTAGGGATTGTTTCAGGTAACTTCTTACGGAAAATATCGGGAAATGATTCAGGTAAGGGGAAGAAATGAAAATGAAATCAACCCTGTTTTTTAATGTAGCCTGAATCAAAAGAATTATCGCCATGAGTGACCTGTTTATCGGTACCAGCGGATGGTCGTATGATGAGTGGGTAGGTGACTTCTATCCCGATAGAACCTCCAAAAGCGACATGCTCGAGGAGTATGTAACCCATTTCAACAGCGTGGAAATCAATGCAACCTTTTACCGGCTTCCCTTTGAAAACATGGTAAAAGGGTGGCACAACAAGGCGCCTGAAAATTTTACCTACGCGGTCAAGGGATCCCGCCAGATCACCCATTACGACAAACTGGATACCGACCATAAGCAAATCGACCGTTTGCATGACCGGATGAAGCAGCTCGGGGATCACCTGGGGCCCTTCCTTTGGCAGCTACCTCCCAGCCTGGAACGGGATGACGGCCTGCTCGACAGCTTTCTGCAAATGTTGCCAGAGGACCGCAGGCATGCGTTTGAGTTCCGCCATCCATCCTGGTTTGAAGAGGATATTTATAAGATCCTGGAGGATCACGGGGCGGCACCGGTCTGGATAAGCTCGGATGATCTGCCGGATCAGAAAGAGGTGACCACTGATTTTGTTTACGGCCGCCTTCACGGGCTTACGTCGGGCTACAGTTATACCTACGACAGGGAGGAGCTTAAACCTTGGGCAGATTCGGTGAGAGAGATATTGGAAAGTGGCAAGGATGCCTATCTCTATTTCAACAATACCGGCGGGAATGCTCCCCGCTGTGCAGAATGGATGCAGGAGATGACCGGCGTGGAGGTTTGAGTGATACCGTGTCTGAGGTGACAGCCCTGGGCCCGTTCGAGCTGATCAGGCAGCGGCGTAGATCTCCTGCTCCTTGAAATTCAGCAGGAGTTCGAGTATAGGTTTCATCTCCTTCTCCTCCATGATCTGTGCTCGGAGCTGGCGGCTGTTACGGATCCCCTTCAGGTACTGTCCGTAGTGTTTCTTCATGATGATCACCCCGTAATGCTCGCCGTGGTGATCTACCGACCTGCGCAGCTGATTGGCACAGAGCTGCAGCCGCTCGTCGATAGTAGGTTCGGGGAGCAGCTCGCCGGTCTCCAGATAATGCCGTGTCCGCTCGAAAATCCAGGGATTGCCGATCGCTCCCCGGCCGATCATCACACCGTCTACACCGGTCTGGTCGAACATCTCCCTGGCGCGCTGGGGCGTGGTAACATCGCCGTTACCGATAATCGGGATCTCAAGGCCGGGGGTATCCCTGAGTTTTTTCAGCCATTCCCAGCGGGCGTCGCCCTTGTATTTCTGGCAGCGCGTGCGGGCATGAACCGTAAGGGCCTTGACCCCAATCCGCTGCAGCATGAGGGCCACCTCCCGGATACGAATGGTGCGATCGTCCCATCCGAGCCGGGTTTTAACAGTCACCGGCCGGTTCTGCACGGCATCCACCACGGTGCCGGCCATGCGCTCCATCATCTCCAGATCTTTCAGGCAGGCCGAGCCGGCTCCCTTCTTGACTATCTTGTGTACCGGGCAGCCGAAGTTGATATCTACCAGGTCGGGTTCGTTGTTCTCCGCCACTTTTGCGGCTCCCTCCATCGCCTCCTCGCGCCCGCCGAAGATCTGGATGCCGAAGGGTCGTTCCTCTTCCCTGAAATCCATCTTGTGCATCGCGATGTCGGAATCGCGTATCAGGGCCTCCGAACTGATGAATTCCGTGTATACGATATCCGCTCCCTTTCTCCGGCAGATGGTGCGAAAGGGCGAATCTGTGACATCCTCCATGGGAGCCAACAGCAGCGGCTGTTTTCCTAAGTCTATGGGACCGATATTCATTTCAGCACGTAGTTTTCAGTTAGCGGTCAAATATAAGAAAATTTGAGTTGAACCACGATAAAAGGCATCCTGCGGGGGGATTCTTGATTTCGGGACACGTCGTTCTTCGCAGGATTTGGAGTAGAAAATAGATTGAACGTCAAGCCGAGACAAATCATTGATTTATTAGGTTCCGGAGTTTTAAACTAAATGGTTTTTTCACTTATATTACACAGGCTGTGAAGGAATTATCAATCGGTACTGTTTAACAAAGAAAAGTTGGAGATTTATTATGAAATTAGCTGTGAAAAGTATTGAAGAACTGTTGGGGGATGAAGCGGAAGATCTTCTGACCCATGAATGTGAAACGATCCCCAGGGAAAAGCTTCATCTGCCTGGCGGCGATTATGTGGATGAGGTTTGGTATCATTCCGACCGAAATTCCCGGGTACTGAAAAACCTGCAGTCGCTCTATGACAACGGAAGGCTTGGAGGAACCGGTTACCTGTCGATCCTGCCGGTAGACCAGGGGATTGAACATTCAGCCGGTGCATCGTTTGCCCCCAATCCCGACTACTTCGATCCGGAAAAGATTATGGAGTTGGCGATAGAGGGGGGCTGCAATGCGGTGGCGACGACCTTCGGGGTCTTCGGTACGGTAGCTCGGAAATATGCCCACAAGATTCCCTTTGTTGTAAAGATCAACCACAATGAGCTGATGACCTATCCCAACAACTACGACCAGATCATGTTCGGCTCGGTTGAACGGGCTTTCGATATGGGAGCTGCAGCGGTTGGGGCCACCATCTATTTCGGCTCGGAGGAATCGAACCGTCAGATACAGGAGGTCTCGAAAGCATTCGAGCGAGCCCACGAACTGGGGATGGCCACCATTCTCTGGTGCTACACACGGAACTCGGCCTTTAAGGTTAACGGCACCGACTACCATGCATCCGCCGATCTGACCGGCCAGGCGAACCACCTTGGAGCCACCATCCAGGCCGATATTGTCAAGCAGAAACAGCCTACGAACAACGGCGGATATAAAGCGCTCAACATGGGTGACTCCTCCTACGGCAAGCTCGACGAACGGATCTATACCGAATTGACCACCGATCATCCCATCGATCTGACCCGCTACCAGGTGGCCAACTGCTATATGGGACGTGTCGGGCTGATCAACTCGGGGGGAGCATCCGGCAAGAACGACTTTGCCCAGGCTGTACGAACGGCCGTGATCAACAAGCGAGCCGGAGGCATGGGACTCATCAGCGGCCGAAAAGCGTTTCAGCGCCCGATGGAAGAGGGTATCAAGCTGCTCAACTTCATTCAGGATGTCTATCTGGATGAGGAGATTACGGTAGCATAACCATCCTTTCAAACATTTCAGGCCTTGCAGCCCTCAGAGGCTGCAAGGCTATTTCTATTTGCTGACGATAGTCAAAAAATCCCCTCCTCAATTTTTATTAGATTAACTTTATTCAGCCTGCTACCTTTGGAACGGTCTGAGTACTCGGTGTTCAAATAGATAAACGGTTCTCCTTGGCTAAATCGGTAAAAAACATACAGGATGATCCAAAACGATATTTCTCCAAGAAGTATCTCTTCATCTCGATCGGACTGAGCCTGCTGGGAATGGCGGTGGTGATCTATATCACCTATACTCCGGGGGTGCTGGAGCATCTGAAACCCAAACGGTTGCCCGGTCTCGGCATCGCCGTCGTGGTGTCGATGCTCAGGGTGTGGTTCATGGCAGCCAAAATTCGGTTCCTTGCCGAGAGCAAAGTCGGATGGATACAGGCATTCAGGATCGTGCTGACCTGGGACTTCACCTCGTCGGTTACCCCCTCCACTATCGGCGGGGCTCCTGCGGCCACCTTCGCAATGAGCAAGGAGGGGCTGAAGCTGGGGCAGTCGACGGCGATCATTCTATATGGAGTGTTGCTGGATCAGATCTGGTTTGCTATCGCTATCCCTATACTGCTGATAACCGGCCTCTATTTCGAGGTAATTCCCTCCAACATCGGCCTGGTGGGAGAAGCCTCCATGATGCTGCTCTATTTTGGTCTGTTGACCTATGCCTCGCTGCTGGCCTACGGTATTTTAAAAAATCCGGCGGTTCTCAAGAAGGTGATAAACACGGTTTTCAAGCTGCCGCTGCTGCGAAGATGGAGGGAGAAGGTCCGGGATGAGACCGACCATCTGGTGGAATATTCCCATGAGCTGAGAAAAAAACCATTCAGTTTTCTGTTGAAGGCGTTTTCGCTCTCCACCATGGCCTGGCTCTGCCGCATAGCTCTGCCAACCATCGTGATACTGAGTCTGCTTCCAGCTGATGTGATTCTCTCACTGCTTCGGAGCCTGGCGATGAACCTGGCCTTTTTGATCATGCCCACTCCCGGTGGCAGCGGGGGTGTGGAGGGGCTTTTTGCCATATTTCAGGGTCCCCTGATCGACCGTAAGGCCTTTATCGGGCTGGCCGTATTCGCCTGGAGGGTTATCAGCTACTACATCAGCATCGGACTGGGGATGATGGCTGCTTCTTGGTATGTAAACCGTTCGGTGATCGAAACGCTTAATACCGATGAGAGCGAATCCGAGATGGCAAAAGATTTGGCTAACTAAAAGCGGAAGGCAAGATTGTGGCAAAAACGAAAGTACATTACGTCTGCAGCGAATGCGGCCATACCTCAACCAAATGGCTGGGGAACTGCCCCTCCTGCGGGAAGTGGCATACCTTCCAGGAATTCAGGGTGGAGAGCAAGTCAAAATCAGATCAGGGCCACAAGGGCAAGATCGAGGGGCTGGATCAGGCAGAACCTCCACAGTCGCTGGACGATATCAAACATACTGAGAAGGGCCGAATACCCAGCAGGATCGATGAACTGGACCGGGTGCTTGGCGGTGGATTTATGCCGGGCTCCTTTATCCTGATAGGTGGGGACCCCGGTATCGGCAAGAGCACGCTTGCGCTGCAGGTGGGGCAGGCTCATCCGGAACTGACCATACTGTATTGTGCCGGCGAGGAGTCGCCCGGGCAGATTAAACAGCGCTCCGAACGGCTCGGAATCGATTCGAAGAATCTGTTTGTCTATGCCGATACCGATATCAGCAATATCATCACCGAAGCCCGGAAGATGCAGCCCGACCTGTTGATCATCGATTCCATACAGACGGTCTATCGCACGGAGCTGCAGAGCATGGCCGGCAGTATCCAGCAGGTGAAAGAGTGCGCTGCCCTGCTGCAGCAGCTGGCCAAGAAGCAGGGCATTACCACCATGGTGATCGGGCATGTGACCAAGGAGGGGGACCTTGCCGGCCCTCGGGTCCTGGAGCATATGGTCGACACGGTATTACAGTTTGAGGGTGATAAAAACTATACCTATCGGATCCTGCGCAGCCTGAAGAACCGGTTTGGTCCGGCACAGGAAGTAGGCGTATTTGAGATGGATGAGAAGGGGCTGCGCGAAGTGGCAAATCCCTCCCAGCTGTTTCTTTCCGACCATGACAACAAGGTGAGCGGCAACGCGGTGATCTGTACGGTGGAAGGGTCCCGGCCGATGTTGATCGAAGTGCAGGCCCTGGTAACCCCCAGCAACTACGGGATGCCCCAGCGGACCGCGAACGGTTTCGATCAACGCCGGCTGGCGTTGCTGCTGGCGGTGCTGGAGAAACGGGGAGGATATCAGTTTTCAGGACAGGATGTCTACCTGAATGTGGCCGGTGGCATGCGGCTCAGCGACACGGCCGGTGATCTGGGAGTGATGAGTGCGCTGGTTTCAAGCCTGCTGGACAAGTCGCTGCCCCAGGAGATGGTTTTTTTAGGTGAAGTGGGATTGGGGGCCGAGATCAGGAGAGTGAGCAAGCTGAATCAGCGGCTTGCAGAGGCAGAAAAGCTGGGATTCAAGAAAGCACTGGTACCGAGAGGAAACAGCTGGAAGCAGATGCCGAAACTGGAGGCAGTTCCGGTGAATACTATTCAGGAAGCCATAAAAAAAGCCCTGCAGCGATGAACGCCGCAGGACCGGAAATTTCTTGGGGACTGAAAAAGCGGTTTCTTAGTAATTCTCCCGGTTGCGCCGCCGCTGCTCACGTTTACTCTTCTTCAGGGCTTCCCGACGTTCCTCGGAGGGCTTGGTATACTGCTGCCGGTCCTTGTATTCATTCAAGATCCGGGAACGCGTAACCAGCTTTTTAAAGCGGTTGATGGCGCGGTCAATGCTTTCGTTATCTTTTACTTCTACTCCTACCATGTATTTCTGTATGTCTGTTCTGTGTTGCTTATGGAATTCCGTTTTTTACACAATACCCAATATAAGGGTTTTCCCGCTTAAATGTCATCTTTTTAACGGTTGTGTTCCATAATTAGTTCACGCCCATAGCATACTGCCTGTTGACAAGGAAATTCTCCGGCGGCTGCTCTTCCGAAATGCCCAGCCCGTACAGTGCATAGTCGTATTTTGCGGGATCACCGGGATCCAGCCTCCGAAGGACAGCTGTG
>JAWVYR010000156.1:0-6473 GCA_033722635.1 Balneolaceae bacterium
ATTCAGATCCGGCCGCCGAATCAGGTTACTCCATAAATACAACTGTTTTTAGCGCTGCGTTCACAAACAGCTGTGGAGGCCGGTCCGGCTCAAACGGACGGTATTATCCTACCGGTAATAGAAGGGTTCAATCGAAAAATTATTACCTGATAGATCGTGAAGGAAAGGCCAAGACCTATTTTTCCCGATAAAAATAGATCTTCTTGTTCTTCGAATCCTTGCCGCTCTTTATTTTAACCCCTTTTTCCTGATTGTATTGATAAACCGCCGTCCGCATCGAATTTACGTTTTTATCGTCTTTGTAACTTACTTCGATAGCCTCGCCGCCTACCTCCAGCTTATCCAATGCCTCAAGAAGGGGTTTAAACTTGGAAGAGCGTTTTTTTGATTTTTGTACTTTTTCTCTGTCTACGAACTTAATATCCATAATCAACTTTTATTTCGTTGATGGCAATAAGCTATATTTGCCAATAAGCTATTTTGGATTGCTAAATATAATCTAATTTATAAAAAAATATAAATCTTTTTCAATAGTCTGCATAATCATATTAATAACATCTATTATTAATTAAAATTATTAAAGGATTATAATAAACTATTAAAAAGGCTGTGATATAACGATAATACCACAGCCCAACTATAATTTATATAAAATGTGTTTACCTAATAGACTCTTTATCGACCGATATGTTACAATCTATTTACAGTAATATTTCGACGCTAAAATCACTGAATTTCATAGAATTGCTCATACACATAGTCCCAGAATTCAGCCAGGTTCGATCCTTTGTTGTGGGGATTTTTGGATTTAGAGGATTTCATCGCGTCGATGCATGCCTTCTCTTTCGCGTCGTAATATGCTTTTAGCTGATGAGAAGTGGGATTCTCAATCATCTTTTCAAACTTCTCAATCTTCTCTGCCATACCGCTTTATATTTTCTTTTTATTTCTTATCTGTCTTTATAACGCAATATTAACATAAAAAATTTCCTTAAAATTAAAATACAATTCCGATAAATGCATGTTTTTTATCATCCTGTAGTGATTTTCTTCCCCCGGGAGCGGCTATTTTCGCTATTTTTGGGATCCGCATCCGTGCAGGATAAATCGGGGTCAGCGGTCCTCTTCCGCCTTCCGGCCAAGCTTTCGAAGCAGGTTGAGCAGAAAGTCGATATCCCCGTTTTTGCGTCGGTGATTGGTCAGGTTGATGCGAAGGGCAGTACGACCGCGGATCTTCGTACCGGCAAAAAAGATTCTCCCATCTTCCTCTATCAACTGTAGCAACCGGTCATTCAGTCGGTCGATCTGCTGCTCCTCTCCCTTAACCGCACCGTCCCTGCCGAGGTACCGGAAGCAGACGATGGAGAGCGGAACCGGTGCCATCAGCTCAAATTCCTTGGTTTGCTCGATACGATCCCGCGCATACCGGGCGGTCCGACAGTCATTTTCAATCGCTTCCCTCAGCTTTTGTGCACCGTAGGCCTTGAAGGTCATCCACACTTTCAGCGCCTTGAAATCCTTGGTCAGTTGCAGGTTGAAGTCCTTCAGATCCTCCCGCTCGTTGGCGGCCATTCCGCCTTTGAGATAGTCGGGAGTCAGGCTGAAGGTATTTTTAAGATGCTTTTTCTCTTTGACGATCACGCAGGCGGCTTCAAACGGCACGTAAAACCATTTATGGGGATTGATCAGAAGCGCATCCGCCATCCGGAGCCCGTCAAACAGGTCGCCGGCCAGCCCAGTGCCCGCAGCCGGCAGCCCATAGGCGCCGTCGATGATATACCAGAGGTTATGCTTCTCAGCTATTTCACCTAATGTCTGCAGCGGATCCACCGATCCCGTATTGGTGGTCCCGGCAATACCCACCACACCGACCGGAAGCAATCCCTCCGAGCGGTCCTCCTCAATCGCTTTCTCCAGAGCGTTAATGTCGATACGGAAATCGCCGTCCACCGGAATTTTTCGCAGATATCTCTTCCCCATACCCAGCATATCCATCCCCTTCTCGATGCTGGAGTGCCCCTCTGAGGAGACATAGACGGTCATGCGGGCCGAGCTGTACAGCCCCTCCTCCGCCACATCCACCGGCGATTTCACCTTGCGCATGACCGCCAGGTTGAGAAAATTGGCCACCGATCCGCTGCTCACCAGTACCCCGGCCGAACTCTCCGGGTAGCCGATAAAACGGCAGATCCACCGGATCACTATCTTTTCCATCTCGGTGTTGGCCGGGGCGCTGTGCCACTTCAGGTTGTTCTGGTTCAGCGCGCTCTTTAACAGCTCGGCAATGGTCGCAGCCTGGTTGCCGCCCCCCGTGATATATCCGTAGTAATCGGGGCTGGGATTGAAATTGGAGGTTTCAAACACATCTTCCCGGATAATTTCCAGAAGTTTTTCCGGATCTTCGCCTGCCTCCGGAAGAGGCTCGTCAAATCGTTTGCGCACTTCTTCGGGAGTGGGATTCCGGTATATTTGGGAACCCCGAAGTCCGTTTTCATACCACTCTTCGATAATCTCGGCAGAACGGCTGATCAGTTTTTTGAATTGTTCAGGGGAATAATCGAGTGACATTGATCGGTCCTGCTGGTTTTAATTTCGTGGATATATGTCGCCTGCAAAGTGCAGCCGGAATATAACATTTTCAATCGGTTTGCTCGTCAGATGCCGCAGTTGGAATGAAGCGATATTACTACTATACTAGTAGCCATTAAAAATAACAATTTATCAGACCTCAACTATTTGTTCAGCGTGCTCCAATCGCCATGAATAAATATCTTCTTATTCTCCTTCTGCCCCTGCTGACCCGGTGTGCTCCCAAAGTGAGCAATTATTTCGACTCCACCCATTACGTCGAATCGTTTTACACCCATATTGTCAACGACTCCCTGCGGCTGCACATGAAGACTGGCGGCGATATCCACTTTATACGTGAGAAGGACTCGCTGAAGCAGGCTGTCAAACGCAGTAACGGCCGTTTAGACGGTTTGATGGCTTACGGCTACACTAAGATGCCACCCCACTACAAATTATTCCTGATGCTGAACCCGGGAGGTACCATGAAACCCGAAGGCATGAATGAGGTGATCCTGGATACGTTGATACAGGAAAAACGCCTGGTTTTGCTCTGCCGGGCAGCATCCGGGCAGAGCCTCTCCTCGACTCGCAGCGACTGCAACGGGATGTTCCGAAGCATCACCACGGGGAAAAACTACCGCGAGAATCTGGCCTCAGTATTTGACCTCAACAAACGATTCGGCAACCGCTACTACCAGGCATTGGTGAACACCTTGGACTATCCTGCTCAGGGGCGAAATGAAGAATGGCTGAAACTACAGATTGCTTTGAACTACGCCTCCTTCCTGGCCCCAAATAATGTATATGAAAGTCTTTTGACAAAATTTATACGGCCGGGTACGAATGATTCCACCAGACAGATCATAAAGGACCGTGCAGTCCATGGTAAAAATAGATCTTACCGGAAGATACTCGAGTTTTCAGCAGAATCCGACATCGTAATGTTTAATGAACAGCATTTTTTTCCCAGTCACCGGATTTTGCTCAAAGAATTGCTTCCGGAGCTCAAAAAAATCGGATTCGAGTATTTGGCACTTGAAGCGCTATCAGAAGGACAGGACAGTCTCCTGAATGCCGGACACACGCCCTCTATCAAAACCGGTTACTACACCCGCGAACAGCATTTTGCCGAGTTGATCAGAACCGGTCAGGAGCTGGGATTCCATTTCGTCGCTTATGAAAATTTTGATCCGGAGAAAGATCGGGAACAGGGACAGGCCGACAACTTGTACGACAAGACATTCTCCAAAAACAAAGCTGCCAGAGTCATAGTACTGGCGGGAGTGGATCATATTTTGGAGAAGCCGACCGGAAGGGGTAAAAGATGGATGGCAGCACTGTTTAAGGAACGATATGATCTGGATCCCTTGACAATAAGCCAGTCTCATTTGATTGAATACGGGCAGATGGCAGATCCGGTGGCGCTTATTTCAAGCGATAATTTTAACAACGACAGGCTACGATCTGTGGACTGGCTGGTGCTGAACAATCTTCCGCTTTTGGATACCGAATCGAATTACCTATTTAACAATGGCTTCGATCAAACCATGCAGCTGGCCCTTTTCAAAGCATCAGAGATCAACAAGAAGACCGACCCGTATTTAAGAATCCCTTTTCGTACCACCCTGGTGAATCCCGCCGAGACGGCCCGCTACCGGCTGCCCGAGGGACATTACCTGCAGGTGGTCATAGACCGGTATGGAAAAGCGGTGTCGGAAGAGTCTATATTTATAGATTAAGCACGCCGGCTAATCTTGCCCTTTTTTCAACCTGTCCGAGCTGCCAAGCGGCACAGACAGTCGTGGCTCGAAGAGCAGGTTGGTTGCCACCTGTATTCCCTGTGAATACAGGGCCGGTACATAATGATAGCTCCAACGCGGAATGGTGATACATCAAAAACGTTATACTTTGAGATAGTGCCGGCGAAATTTCATCAATAAAAAAAATTATACATGGCTACAGATACGATTGAGATATCAACAGCGAAACTCAGTGAAACGCTTAAAGATACCAACACCTGCATCGTCGACATCCGCCCGATCGAAGCCTACAACGGATGGAAGCTGAAAGGGGAACCGCGAGGCGGACATATCAAGGGGGCCAAGAGCATACCGTTCAAGTGGACCCAATATATGGACTGGATTGAGGTGCTGGACGAAAAAAATATCGACCCCGACCAACCGGTGATTCTTTATGGATATTCCGAAGATCAATCGGCAACTATGGCCGAACAATTACAGCGGTTGGACTACGATGATATTTCGATCTACAACCATTTTGAGGAATGGGTCTCGGATGAATCGCTGCCGATGGAGCGTCTGCCCCGCTACCGTCAACTGGTATATCCAGCCTGGGTTAAGGATCTGATCAGCAATCAAAATCCCCCGGAATATGAGAATGATCGATATGTGCTTTGCCACTCCCATTACGATTATTACGAGGACTACGAAAAAGGCCATATTCCCGGGGCTGTGGCGGTCAACACCAACAGCCTGGAGTCGACGGAGACCTGGAACCGACGCACACCGGATGAGCTGAAAGAGACGCTGGAAATCCTTGGGATCCGTCATGACACCACCGTGGTGGTCTACGGGCGTTTCTCATCCCCCAAGTATGATGAAGAGAAGTTCCCGGGCAAAAGTGCCGGGCACCTGGGAGCGATCCGCTGTGCGGCGATCATGATGTACGCCGGCGTGGAGGATGTCCGCATTCTTAACGGCGGGATCACCACCTGGGAAGCCGACGGATTTGAAACAACCAGGGAGAGGTTTGATCCTATCCCGGTGGACGATTTCGGGGCGGAAATTCCCGGCCATCCCGAGTATATGATCGATACACCGGAAGCCAAGGAGCTGCTGGCGTCCGACGAGGGGGAGCTGGTGAGCATTCGCAGCTGGGAGGAGTTTATCGGCAACCGAAGCGGGTATCATTATATCGACAAGAAGGGGCGTATTCCCGGCGCCCTGTTCGGCAACTGCGGCAGCGACGCCTATCATATGGAAAACTACCGCAATTTCGATCATACCATGCGGGAGTATCACGAAGTCAGCCGAACCTGGAAGGAGGGCGGCATCACACCCGATAAACATATCGCTTTCTACTGTGGTACCGGCTGGCGCGGCAGTGAGGCGTTTATGAATGCCTGGTTGATGGGCTGGCCCCAAGTTTCGGTTTACGACGGCGGCTGGTACGAGTGGTGCAACGATCCGGGCAACCCGATCGAGACCGGAGTGCCAACGGGGTAAAAGTGAAAAGTGAAAAATGAGATGCCGGATTGGGGATTGCGGAATTTGGGATTGGAGATTTTCAATTCAACATTCAACATTCAGAATTAAAAATTCGAAACCCGCCTCCTTCCTCAGTGCCTTTGAACCTTTGTGACTTGGTTCCATTAAGTCTTAGTCCTGATTGCTGAATCCAGCCCTAATCCTTCGACATCTTATAAATCGCCCATGCGGTTACGCCCAGTACGGCCGCCGATGCACCGAGTATCAGGGCGAGGTTCAGGTCCCGCTGGATCCGTTCCGCTCTTTGCAGGTATTTCGATCCCACTCCTTTGCGGTGGATAAGATCTTCCAGCTCCTCGATGCGTTCTACCAGCTCATCGCGTGTTTTCTCTTTGATATTCATATCGGATCTATGGGATTGTAAAATTGTAGTTTTATTGTTCTATCACCTAAAAACCCGATTTCAGCAAAATAATTTCATTCGTTTTCCAAATTCCTGCAGATTCACCCTTATACACGGCAGCTCTTTCAGCTGCCCGGAACCATTTCGCTCAAATACGGTACAAATGCTGGAAATTGGTTAATTTCCCGGTACGGAACACAATATCATCGATAATTTATCGCCATGGTATATCTCTGGGCTTTGATATGGGGGGTATTTCTCTATTTTGCCGC
>JAWVYR010000157.1:0-6445 GCA_033722635.1 Balneolaceae bacterium
CCTCAGATGACCTGAAGGGGGATCTCCATATGCATACGACGTATACCGACGGCGGTGCCTCCATTCGCGAGATGGCGGAATCCGCGTTGGAGCTCGGGTATGAATATATAGCGATCACCGATCACTCAAAACGGGTGTCGGTTGCCGGCGGGCTCGATGCCGATGAACTGGTCGAACAGCTGGAAGAGATTGAGAAGATCGATGAAGAACTCGACGAGATCCGTATACTCAAAGGAATCGAAGTCGATATCCTGAAAGACGGTACCCTCGATCTGCCGGATGATATCTTAAGCCGGCTTGACCTGCGAATCTGCTCGGTACACTATCACCTCGACCTTCCGGAAGAGGAGCAGACCGACCGCATCTTGAAAGCGATGGAGAATCCATGGTTCGATATTCTGGGCCATCCCACCGGGCGACAGATGCCGGACCGTGAACCGATGGAGCTGGATATGGAAAGGATCATGGATGCAGCCGCCGATAACAACTGCTTCCTGGAGATCAACGCTACCCCCCGCCGGTTAGACCTGAATGACGTTCACGCAAAGATGGCCAAAGAGCGGGGCATCCCGATTGCTATCTCTACCGATGCCCACAGCACCGGGGAGTTGGCGCATATCAAATACGGTGTGTACCAGGCTCGTCGCGGCTGGTTGGAAGCCGGGGATGTGCTCAACACGCTGGGCGTCGACTCGCTGTTGAAGAAGATGGGGAAATAGCGCATATTCCGCACATCCGTTGGTTTTACCTTTCCTAAAGAGGTGTGCGATTATGAACACTTCATGTCTGTCAGCGTACAGCATATCTACAAATCGGGCCGTATCCCGGTTGTATGGGCCCGTGATCAGATTGGTACGGTAATTGATACAGTTTGGTTAACTGTTAATAGTTATCAGTTGTTAGTGTTTTAAATTGGGCTATTCCAACCATTAACCATTAACTATTAACCCATAACCGGTAACGAACCTGTCCGCCCACCGGCGGAGAACAAATCCCGGATCCGTGCTGAAAAACTACTTTAAAATCGCCCTCAGAAATTTAGGTAAGAACAAAATCTATACCTTTACTAATGTAATCGGTCTGACGGTGGGCCTCGGCTGCTGCATCCTGATTTTCATGTATGTGCATCAGCAGCTTTCATACGACGATTTCCATCCAAACAGCGATCGCCTATACCGGGTGGCGTTGGAGCGGATTTATCCGGATCGCGCCAGCTCCTATGCAATCATTCCCAGTGGATTTTCCGAGGCCTTTGAAGATGAGATACCTGAAGTTCAAAACGCCACTCGACTGTTGGGGTTTCCCTCCTTCTCAAATGTGGTGGAACACCAGGACAGGGCGTTTGAAGAGAACTATTATTTTTTCGCCGATTCCAATTTCTTTGATCTTTTCTCCTACGATATACTGCAAGGCGATGCCCGTTCGGCTCTGACCCGGCCCGGTGCGGTGATCCTGACCGAGTCGACAGCAAAAAAATATTTTGGAAATGAAAATCCGTTAGGAAAGTCGATTAGGGTGAATGGCAATGACACCGAAGTAACGGCGGTCATGCAGGATATACCGAAAAACTCCCATATGAAATTTGATTTCCTTTCCTCCACAACCAATGTGGGTTTCCTGCAAAACCCCAATTATATCAGTTTTTCTTCCTACACCTATCTGGAGCTGGCCAATAACTCGGAACCCGGAGCGGTGGAATCAAAAATTCCGGATGTCGTTAAAAAATATGCATCCGGGCAGATAGAACGGCAGCTGGGCCTCTCCTATGAAGATTATGTAGAGGCGGGTAACGGCTACAACTATTATCTGCAGCCGATCGATGATATCTACCTGCACTCAAACCTGGAGAACGAGATAAAAGCAAATGGAAGCATCACCTATGTGTATATATTTGTTTTTCTGTCTGTTTTCATTCTTATAATTGCAGTTATCAATTTTGTAAACCTGGCAACGGCCCGGTCGGTTGAACGGGCCAAGGAGGTGGGGGTCCGGAAAGTGTTGGGGTCGTTGCGGAAGCAGCTGATCTCTCAGTTTTTAACCGAATCGGTATTCCTGAGCATCCTGAGTACCATTTTGGCGTTAGGCGTTATCCAAATAATTCTTCCCTATTTCAATGCTATCCTGGGCGATCAATTTGATATGAGTATACTGATCAGCGGATGGATGCCTTTTCTGCTCATCACCATCATGTTGGCCACCGGTATTTTCGCCGGTCTTTATCCTGCCTTTTATATCTCATCACAGGATCCCGTTGAAGTGATGAAGGGTCAATTTAAATCCAATCGAAAAGGGCGTTGGCTTCGAAACGGTTTGGTGGTTTTCCAGTTTGCCGTCTCGATCATCATGATAGCAGGCACCCTGATCATCTTCAACCAGATGGAGTACATCCAGAACAAGCGGCTGGGATTCGACAAGGAAAATGTGGTGGTTATCAAAAGGGCCACCGCGGTGGACCAGCTCGATGCGCTAAAACAGGAACTCGGCCGGCTGCCCGGTGTTCAGCAGGTGGCCTCGGCCAGCACCTTGCCGGGCGGCAGGTATTTTGGGATCCAGTTTCAGCATGAGGGCGGAACCGATGTGCTCACAACCAAAGGATTCACAGCCGACGACCATTTCTTTGAGACGATGGATATCGAAATAGTGAACGGCCGTCCTTTCACGGAAAACCATGACGACTCCCTCTCGTTAATTCTCAATCAAACGGCGGTAAAAGCGCTCGGTTTGGAAAATCCAATCGGTCTTGAACTAAGGAGTACCAGAAACATCAACAATCAAAGTGTTACACTTAATTACCGGGTCGTAGGGGTTGCTGAGGATTTTAATTTTGAATCGCTTCATACTCCGATCACACCGATGGCGATCGTAAGCAGTGAGGGTATGGTCGGATTTGATAATCTCATTCCGCTACGTGTCTCTACCACGGACCTGCAGTCAGTTTTGGCTGGTATCGAAAGCATCTGGACTGATTTTGCACCTGAAGTACCGTTTCTGTATACCTTCCTGGATAACCAGATGGAGGCCCTCTACAATCAGGAACAAAAGACTGCGGATATCATCGGCCTTTTTGCCCTGCTGGCGATCATCATAGCGTGCATTGGCCTTTTTGGATTGGCCGCCTACACTGCTTACCAGCGGACAAAAGAGATCGGCGTTCGCAAGGTATTGGGAGCTACGATACCGCAGATCCTGTTCCTGCTCATGAAAGATTTTGCAAAGTTGATCGGGATCGCATTTATCCTTGCGGTTCCCTTGACCTACCTGTTGATGCAGAATTGGCTGGCCAATTTCGCCTACAGAGTCGAACCGGGTATCGAGATATTTCTTATTTCAGGGGGCATTGCGCTGGTCGTGGCTCTGCTGACCATCAGCTACCAGGCATTTAATGTAGCAACGATCAACCCGGCAAACAGTTTGAGAAATGAATGATGAAACGTGATATATCAACCCCAGCTTCTCCCGAAAGCCGTCGGGAATCGGTGGACAGATGTGAAATATAAATGAAATCAAGCTATCAGTTCACAGCAATCGGCCGTCAGAAGGTTTGGCTGAAAGCTGACTGCTGACGGCTGAATACTCAAAACCATGCTGAAAAATTATTTCAAGATCGCTTACCGTAATCTGATCAACAGTAAACTCTATTCAGCGATCAACATCATCGGACTGGCGGTCGGTATCTCCAGTTGTGTATTGATCGGACTGTACCTGAATAACGAGTGGACCTACGACCAATTCCACGAGCAGTCTGACCGCATATACCGCGCATGGGTGTTGGAGGACTACGGGGAGAATGACCGCTATTTCAATACGGTAACCCCGTTGGCCGTCAAGCCGATGCTCGAGCAGAATATACCCGAGGTTGCATCGGTAACAAGGTACTACCAGTTTGCCGATCTGATTAAAGCGGTAGATCAGGAGACCGGTTATTCTCAAACCATGCATATGGTTGACCCCTCTTTCTTTGCCATCTTTGATTTTACCTTGACTGGCGGCAATCCGGAATCGTTGTTCAAACAGCCCGAGGAAGTGGTGCTGACCCGGTCGGCCGCAAATCGATATTTCGGAAATAGCGATCCGATGGGGCAGACTCTGATGGTACGGATGGGTCCGCAGTACGAGCCGTTTACCGTAACCGGCATCATCGAGGAACCGCCGGCAAATTCAAGCGTTCAGTTCGAAGTACTGATTCCCTTTGCCAACAGTACCAAGCTTTTTTCGGAGCGGGCCCATACCAGCTGGTATAATGTTTTTGCAGAAACCTATGTACTGTTGGATAACGAGGCGAAGATTTCTCAGGTAAAGCCAAAACTGGCCTCCACGATGAAACAGGTGCTGGGGGAGGAGGAGTATTCCCGCAGCAATTACACCGTGGGATTGCAGCCGATTACCGACATTCATCTGAATCCTGAATTCCCGGCCGGCATTGCGCCGGTCAGGGATCCGGCTCACCTGTATATACTGGCGGCGGTTGCTCTGCTCATTCTGCTGATCGCCTGTGTCAATTTCATGACCCTGGCCATCAGCCGGTCGGCCAGCCGGGCCAGGGAGATCGGAATCCGGAAAACGGTCGGCGCTATTCGAAGGCATATCGCCTACCAGTTTTTGGGGGAAGCTCTGCTGCTGACGACCGGATCCCTCGGGCTGGGCATACTGCTCAGCGAACAGTTTTTGCCGCTCTTTAACAATATAAGCGGAACCGAACTGGAACTGCAGATAAACAGCTTCAGCCTGTTGCTTTTTGCAGGATTGACCCTATTTATCAGCTTGATTGCAGGCAGTTATCCGGCATTTTACCTCTCCAGGTTCAAGCCGGCGGAGGTGCTGAGGGGTCGCTTGGCGATGAAGGGTGACAGAAGCAGGTTTCGCCAGGGGATGGTGGTATTCCAGTTTGCGCTTTCGATCTTTCTGATCGCCGGTACGCTCATCGTCAACCGGCAGCTGGATTTCGTGAGGAGCAAAGATCTGGGCTACCAGAAGGAGCATACGGTGATACTGCAGGCAGATGCCACCCTGATGCCCGGTATGAGGCTGCAGACACTGCTCGATGAAATTATTAGAAAGAAAGATCTGCTGATTGATGAATTGAGCGGTGAACCTTCGATCAGGAAAGTATCGGCATCGATCTTCACCCCGGCCCAAAACGGATGGATCAACGTAGATTTCCGTGATCAGGATGACCGGAAATATACCATGAACATCAATTTTGTGGATGCCGACTATTTGAAGACGATGGATATCGGGTTGGTTCTGGGGCGCTCATTTTCGGCTGAGAATCCATCGGATGCCCGCCGGGCCGTGGTGGTGAATCAGGCCCTGGTTGATGCTTTCGAACTTGAAAATCCTGTAGGCGGTCGTCTGCCTGGCAATTTCGACGATCACGTGATTATCGGAGTATCCGAAAACTTCAACTATGAGTCCCTTCACACCAGGGTTGAACCGCTGGCGCTCTCCATCAATCCGAGGATATTGACAAGTGGTATTAACAATATCGGAATTCAATCCTCCCCCGCACCCCGAATTACCGCCGTCATAGCCCCGGGGGATCTGCCGAAAGCGATGGATCAGCTGGAATCAGCATGGAAGGAGGTGGCTCCCCAGCAGCCCTTCAACTACACCTTCCTGGATCAAGTGGTCGACAGCCAGTACCGTCGCGAGGAGCGTTTGAGCACCATCGCAAGTATCGGTTCCACCCTGGCCATCATCATCGCCTGTATGGGCCTCTTTGGATTGGCTTCCCTCATCGTTGTACAGCGGACAAAGGAGATCGGAATCCGGAAAGTGTTGGGTGCCGGCGCGGGACATATCATCCTTCTTGTCAACCGGGAATTTACCTGGCTGGTGGTGATCGCATTCGTTATCGCGGCACCGGCCGCGTGGTACGGTGCGGTCAACTGGCTGGAGGATTTTGCGTACAAGACCGATATCGGAGCGGGAGTATTCCTGATCGCCGGGCTGCTTACGCTGCTTGTGGCCTGGCTCTCCGTTAGCTACCAGTCGGTCAGGGCGGCGATGATGGACCCGGTGAAGAGCCTGCGTTCGGAGTAAAAAGTAAAAAGTAAGAAGTAAGAAGTAAGAAGTGAATAGTGAATAGTGAATAGTGAATAGTGAATAAAACAAAGCAGTCAGTCTCAGCCTTCAGCTCTTAAATCTGAAGTAGCTGAAAGCCGACTGCGATGGCTGAATGTTAAATACTATGCTGAAAAACTACCTTAAAATCGCCCTGCGAAATATTCGAAAAAATCCGGGATATTCATTTATCAACATATTCGGTCTGGCCCTCGGAATGGGGATCAGTATTTTGATTCTAATCTATGTCCAGTTTGAGTTGAGTTACGATGAATATCACAGGAAATCAGATCGAATTTACCGGGTGTCGCGTGAATGGTTTAATCCCAACGGGGAGACCAGCCTGCACCTCGGACATGTGGCTCCGCCGTTCGGTCCGCTA
>JAWVYR010000158.1:0-6430 GCA_033722635.1 Balneolaceae bacterium
CAGTCCCTGCATCATCGGAACCAGCGGCTGGGTTTTGGGTTGATGATCCATCGCGTGGAGAAACATGAAAAGAAATGCGACCAGAGCGGCCGGCATCAACATCCTTTGGATATTGACGATATTATTTGTCCCAAATCTTCTTTTCATACCTGAGAATTTTGTTTATTTGATATGGTATTATTCCCAAATATTGGAATCATTTATAATAATCGATCTCCGGGAAATCATTGAACTGTTGTCAGGTAATTTTCCACAGCAATGAAACGCAAACAGCCCAGGTTTTTTGAAGATTACAACCCCTTGACGGAGCGTTTCGGCATGGAGTTTTTCAAAGCATTGCCACAGGAGCCCGGGGTCTACAAGATGTTTGATAGGGAAAGCAGACTATTGTACGTGGGGAAAGCCAAAAATCTGCGAAGGCGCCTCTACACCTATCGACGGGCGAAGATGGGGACCGTTTCCCGAAAGACGATCCGCCTTATACGGTTGGTTCGTGATATTCGGTACGAATTGTGCGGATCGGAAAAAGAGGCCCTGCTGCGGGAAAACGAACTTATAAGGGAGGCCAAACCGGAACTTAACCGGGCGAAGAAAGCCCCGGAAACCTACTATTTCATCGGTCTCACAGTAAAGGAAGGATCACTTCAATTCAGGCTGGGGATGCGCTTGACCGACGACCAATACCGCTTCGGAGCGTTCAAGGGACACCGGCTCGTCCGCCGGTCGATGGGTGCCTTGATGCGTGTGCTCTATATCCTGGAGCACCGTATACCCTCCGCATTTTACTATCCCCCAATACTGCTGAAAAATCTCACCCCGCTATCCTACCGCCTGCCGATGACGGATAAGTCGATTCTTTCAGATACGGTTTTTGATACGCTGCTGAAGTTTCTCAATGGCGAAAGCGATCGATTTATCGGGGAGTCGGCCGCCAGCTGCAAAAACCTGTCGGATGATGACCCCTTTTTTGAAAACGTCATCAACGAGGATCTGGCAGCTTTGGAAAAGTTTTATCGGCGCTGTGCATCCAGAAATCACGAGGTTGCCGAGCAATTTAAGTTGGAAACCTCGCTCATCCTGCAGCAGCAACTTGATGATTACCTGGCTAAAGCGGCATTTGTCCGCGGGTGATCCAACGAATCCATAGCAATGGGAAGAAAAAATCTCCCTGTATAACAACTATTTAGACGAGCTCGTTAACCGATACACCACGGATTCGGAGCGGAAAGACCGGTTGACCAACCGACTATCCATCCGTTTGGCTCTCCAGATCAGCTGGTTGTAATCTTCCACCATATAGCATGGACGGAGCGTAGGATGGTCTATTTCTTCATTGTACCGTCTGAGATGCTTACTGTACTTTTCCATAACCATGTTTATCCCTTAAGTGAATCTGTACATTGATTATCCCAATAATCAGCTTAAGAATCAGATTTATAAATGCTATCTAATATTGTTAAGCAACTATTAATTGTTAACCCATTTCCCGTCTATTGCTTCAAGTTAAACACCGGTCAAATGCAATTGTTCCAACGAAAATTTACGTCCTCAGGACATTGAAAGGCTATTTGCTACCCCGTCCGGTCGTTTCGTGTGCGCTATCAATGAAATGATGTAAAAATCATCGGCCCGGGCTGGGATGGTGTATTTAATAAACTATATTTATCCAAATTGTTGTTAAGCCGTTGAACCTAATACACTTGGTGATATATTTGTAATTGAAAAGGATCGGAGTTCCCCATCAAGCAGCCGAACCACACAGCTGAAGCAGACCCCGATGGCGCCGTCTCCCACCACGGCGTGTTGCTTCTGTTTACCTTCATCTGGGGGGCAAACTTCATACTTGCGGAAGTCGCATTGAAGGAGATGGCCCCCATCTCCTTCAGTGTTTCACGCTTCGCAATGGGAGGCGTGGCGATGCTGCTTGTGATGTATATGCAGTTTTACCGGGATGCCCGTCGCACCGGATCCCAGTTCCGGTTGTTACCCCGGGTGGATCGATCTGACTGGTTTCGTCTCTTCCTGGTGTCGATATTCGGGGCCACCCTGGCACCCTGGCTGGGGATCGAGGGGCTGGGACTGACCCACGGGGCCCGCGCATCCATATGGCTGGCACTAGGACCGGCCATCAGCACCGGGTTCGGCTATCTGTTCAGCACCGAAAAGATGGGACGTTCCGGATATTTGGGAGTTGTGCTGGCGGGCCTGGGAACGATAATACTGACATATGACGGGCTTAGAGTCGGCCAGGGCTACTGGGTCGGGGATCTGCTGCTGGGCATCGCGCTGGCGCTCACGGTGGTAGAGCTGCACCTTATTAAGCCACTGGCCCGGAAATACGGATCGATCAACATGGTGGCGTTGCGCACGGTCATTGGCGGCACCATCTACCTGATGATCGCCTCCCCCTCCCTGGTTCAGGAGCCTTGGTTATCACTGGGCATGTGGACCTGGATTGCGATTCTCGCCGGCGGAGCGATCGGGGTGGGAATCGGTCAATGGGTCAAAGTCCGAGCGCTGCGACTGCTGGGTCCCACCCAGGTAGTGGTCTACGGCAACCTAGTGCCACTGGCTGCCATTCTTATCGCCTGGCTTTCAGTAGGAGAAAATCCCTCCCTCTTTGAGATGGCAGCCGGCGGTCTTATCATCGCGGGAGCGATCTGCATACAGGTGATCGATGCATCCGCCAAACAGCTCAGCACGACGCGGCAGGATGAAGAGCTTTCGGTGGTATCCTCCCCCAAACAGGAGTAACGATCATATCCAGCTGAGATATATGTGTGAAACGGGCTGCTTGCGGTGCACAGCTACCTGGTTTGAAAGCAGTTCGAATTTCTCACCTCATCCTGCTGTTCAGCCTTTGTAAACGGTAATAAAGAAATCAAGGTATGAGAATATCGATCGTCGGCGGTCACGGACAGATCGCCATGCTGCTACATCCCATCCTGAAGAACAAGGGACACCAGGTACGGGGCGTCATCCGAAAGGAGGAGCAGGCCGGGGATCTACGGCAGGTTGGAGCCGAACCGGTGGTGTGCGATATTGAGAAGGAGGATGATATCTCCGATGCGGTGGGAGAGGCTGATGCTGTGGTCTTCGCTGCGGGAGCCGGACCGGGCAGCGGTGCAGAGCGCAAATGGACGGTTGATCGCGACGGCGCCATCAAGCTGATCGAGGCGGCAAAAGCGAACGACATATCCCGTTATGTGATGATCAGCGCCATGGGCGTGGAGAATCCGCGAGGTAACGAGGTGTTCCGGGCCTACCTGAAAGCCAAGGCGGAAGCGGACCGGGCCCTACAGCAGAGCGGCTTGGAGTATACCATTGTTAAACCGGGTCGGTTGACCGACGAACCAGGCACCGGTAAAGTGGCGCTGGCCGAAGATCTTCCCAAGGGGGAGATTCCCCGCGAAGATGTGGCCGCCGTTTTGGCAGAAATACTGGAAAGTTCCGAAACCTCCGGGCTCACGCTGGACCTCATCTCAGGCGATACCCCGATTGAGGAGGCGGTTGAAGGCGTAATTTGAGAACCGGGTTATTCTGTTAAAAACCAACTCGCTAAATGTCGTCTTACTGGCTACCCGCATATACGCTCATTTTTTTGTCATTTTCTAAGTGTATGAGAGTTAGGGTTCACGCGGGTCCATCTGCCGTCGGTTGTAACGTTTCACTTTTCACTGCTTAGATCCCTAAAACCGGTATCCCACATTTAACCCCCCAAGGAAAATAGCCCCCTCGCCAACTTCTTCTCCTTCGGTCCGAACATTGATCTCAAAACCGAATGAGATCGTCGTCATCAGTTTCCAGCTGCTGTTTTGCAGAAAATCATAGCCGGCCTCAATCGTGGGCTGAAGGACCGTGATCTGGCTGCTGCCGAATCGTGTCGGTGATTCATCGCGCCAGTCGATATCCATAAACCAAATATCGGCTCTGCCACCCAGAAACAGACCAGTCAGCGTATTCTCCAGGAAATGCCGGTAGCCAAGACCGGCACCGGGACCGCCCCCTTCCTCCTCGTCATGTTCACCGAAATCACCCCTGTCGGTGATGTTGTACCCGACCCGTAGCTGGAGCTCATGTCCGCTCCCGATATTCAACCCTCCCTGGATACCGAGGATGATGCCGGCGGGATACACCTGTAATTCCGCCCCAGCATTGTCGTTAAGCTGTGCATGGGTATATACCGGCCGGCAGGCCAGCAATAAGATTAACGGCAGCATCCATTTAAGTCTGGAAATCATCGCATCGCGGCATTGAATGGTATTCAGACCGATACAAAATATCTCTTCACACCGATTCTGCAAAATAATATCCTTTCCGCAGGAAACATTGCAGGCTATCGGCACTTTACCTTAAGAGATAGTCCAAAATCAATATTACTTTTCTTATCATTGAGGTTGATCTGTCATTCGTTAACAATCGGTTGTTGATATGCTTCAGAAAAATGTAGTGGTAGCTTTTGGCGGGGTTTCGCCGGAACATGAGGTATCGGTGTTGAGCGCCATGCAGGCGATTGCGGCCCTAAAAAACTCGGATTATCACGTTCAACCCCTCTATATCACCAAATCGGGCCGCTGGTTGACCGGTGAGTATCTGTTGGACCTGGAACACTACCGCGATCTGAAAAAGCTTGCGGAAGAGTCTATAAGCTGCACGTTCAGCCATGACGATAACGGGAAGCCGGTGCTGTTGGAAACGGAAAGCAAAGGCTTTTTCTCCTCTCCCCAACAACATGACATCCATGCGGTTATCCCGGCTTTTCACGGCTCCGAAGGGGAGAACGGAGGGTTTCAGGGCATCTGCGAAACGTATGATATTCCCTATGCCGGCAGCGGAGTACTGGCCTCGAGTCTGGGCATGGACAAGGTGAAAAGCAAGGAGCTTTGCCGCACGCATGGGATCCCCGTCGTAGAGGGCGTCGATTTTTCGGAAAGCGAATGGGAGCACAGCCGGCAGGAGATCGTCGAACGCATCGAGCAACTTTCCTATCCGGTGATCCTGAAACCGGTAAGCCTGGGAAGCAGTATCGGGGTGCAGGGAGTTTCTGAAAGGGAGGAGCTGATCGAGGCGATAGAATTCACCTTTCGCTATGATGCAAACCTGTTGGTTGAAAAGACCGTATCCCCGCTCAGGGAGATCAACTGTTCGGTGCTCGGCAGCCCGGGGGATGCCCGTGCAAGCGTTTGTGAACGGCCACTCGGCAAAGAGGAAACCCTTTCTTTTGAGGATAAATACCAGGGCGATTCCTCCAGCGCCAAAGGCATGGCATCCGCCGACCGCGTCATACCCGCCGACATACCTGATGATTTGTCGGAGCGAATCCAGTCTTTATCACTCGAGATCTTTCGCCTTTTCAGGGCGTCCGGCGTAGCCCGTCTTGATTTTCTTTTTAACTCCGACACCGAGGAGCTCTATTTCAATGAGATCAACACCATACCGGGATCATTCTCCTTTTATCTTTGGGAGGAGTCCGGAGTAGAGATCAGCCAGCTGATGCTGGAGCTCATCGATATCGCCCTCTCCCGTCATCGCCGGAAGATCGGGCGGGTACGAAGCTACGATACCAATCTGCTGGATGAAAAGGCGGTCAAAGGAATAAAGGGACTCAAGGGCCCCGGATCCTGAATACTCTGATTCAATTGATCCCGTTAAATTGTACATTGCCGACTGAACGAATCGACTTCTTTACGGTTTTCAACTAGTACCCAAAATTAAATTAAACTTAATGCCTCAGTCCAAATACAGGCTTTTTTATCTTTTTATTCCCATTCTGTTGCTTTTTTTGTTCATCTCCTGCAAGCAGCCCGAGACCGTCATCATCGCGGAAGATCCTGAAACTGCGGCCGGCCAGGAACCGGCCTCCTCCGATACCCTTTCAGCGGCCCAACGCGCCGACTTCCGGCAGCTGATCGTCGGAGAGATCAATCAGATACAGACCCTTGACCCGCTCTTTGCGGAAAATTCCAGCTCCCGAAGGGCGATACTGCAGCTGTTCGAAGGGCTGGTACAGTATAACAGCCGGGGCGAGGTGGTTCCCTCGATCGCGCGTCGCTGGAACATCTCCGGGGATTCGCTCACCTACCGCTTTACACTGAGAAACGACGTGTTTTTCCATGACAGCAATATTTTCTCAAGCGGCATAGGCCGCAAGGTTGTCGCACGGGATTTTAAATTTGTTTTTGAACGCATGGCGGAGAGCGCAATCCCAACCAACGCCGCGTTTATTTTCATGGGCATCGAGGGATTCAACCCCTATTTCAGGGAACAGCACCAGGTATACCTGAGACAAAACCGCGAGCTGGAGGGCGTTACCGGAGTTCAGGCTCCCGATGACACCACGCTTGTTTTCGAGCTGGTCTCCAAAGACCCTCACTTTTTGCAGAAGCTGGCTTCACCCTACGGAGTGGTATACCCGCGTCAGGCGGTAAGC
>JAWVYR010000159.1:0-6405 GCA_033722635.1 Balneolaceae bacterium
ATCTTGCGGCTGCCGGTGCGCAGCAGGATCGCCAGCAGTTCGGCGTTGGAGAGGCTCTCGCCCCCGTAGCGCATCAGCTTCTCCCGCGGCTGCCGGTCGGGCTGCATCTCCTTGACGGTCCGGTTTTGGTAGTTTTTGGTATCGAAAGTTTCCTGATTGGACATGGTGTTCTCCCCTGATTTCGTTAGCGGTTCTACTAATAAGAGCAGGTTGGGGAGGATTCCTTACAGGTAAAAAGGAAAATGCAAAGAGAAACTCAATCTCCCCTCCGGGGAGGGGATTGAGGGGTGGGTTTGAAGAGCAACATATTTATAGTATAACAATAAATAGTTGCCGTTTAGGGTGAAAGATAGAGAAGTTGTTTTTAACGAACTGTATACATATAGATGAGATGCCAGATACTGGATACCTTATGTAAGGCGGGATAATTAAACCGAAAAGGTAAATATGATTTGCGACCGTATAAATAATATTATTTTTCGTCTCACGTCTCACGTCTCACGTCTCACGTCTCACGTCTCACGTCTCACGTCTCACGTCTCACGTCTCACGTCCCTACTCCGGTCCGCCCATCAGCGGCTCGTTCATCGCCCGGATGCTGGCGTTGGGCAATCCCTCGGGGTAGGTCGATTTGCAGATATCGAACACCTCCAGCACCATCTCGATATGCATCTGCTTGGACTCCTCGTAAAACTCCTGGGCTTCCTCGCTGAGCTTCGGCTTGCCGTGCAGCGGCTTGTCGCTTACGCAGAGCAGGGTGGCGTTGGGGATCCGGTAGCGGTAGCCGTTGGTGGCCACGATCGCCGATTCCATATCGATCGCCACGCTGCGGCTCATATGGATCTCCTCGACGGTCCGTTTTTTGAAGAACTCCCAGTTGCGGTTAGCAGTGGTGTATACCGTCCCGATCCGGTGGTTCCTCCCGTAGTTCTCCAGGATCTCCCGCAGGTAGATGTTGAGCAGGTAGTTAGGGGTGATCGGAATGTTGAGCGGCAGGATGTCGTCCATAATGCCGTCGGCGCGCATGTAGCCGGTGGCCAGCACGAAGTCGCCGATATCCTGGTGGTTGCGCAATCCCCCGCAGTGGCCCATCATCAGGATTGCATCGGGGCGGAGCACCGCCACATGGTCGGTGATCGTCTTGGCGTTGGATGGCCCGACACCGATGTTAACCAGGGTCACCCCCTTGTGATTGGGCAGCTTGTGATGGTAGGCGGGCATCTGAACACCTTTGCGATCCGGTTTTACCGCATCGGGAAACTTGTCGAGGAACACATCCACATGCATGTCGTAGTTGGTGAAAAGGATATATCGCTGGAAATCCTGAGCCTCGGTGCCGGTGTAATGATGCAGCCGGTTCAGGGAGACATCGATCCGTTCCGGGCTGAATAAAAACAGTTTCTTCTGGGTGATATCCCAGTCATCTTCATCGACCCGGTCCAGCAATTTTGGGTCGTTCATAGGTACGATATCGCGCGAGGGCTCAATCTTGATGGTGGCGCCCTTTTCGGCCAGCTTGTAGAGCTCTCTCAGCAGGTACCAGCGGTACGCTTTGGGCCGTGCAATCTCGCCGGTGATGATCGGGTTGTGCTTAGACCAGGACCGCTTTACCAGCACCTTCGGGTATTCCCCCTCCTCATAGATCTGCTCCATATAGTCGCAGGCTTCCTCGATTTTCTTTTGCAGTTCTTCCTGCGAATCGAGATCATCACTTTTAATTTCAATACGGTCTGCCATAATCATTTTGAATCGATCCTATGAGTAAAAATAACTTTGAATTTACCGTCGAATCCTGGACGGTGGTTGAGGAAAATAAGGAATATTCCACTCCGATATACAATCTGCTGAAACAGCGATGCCGGCTCCCGTCGGAAGATCATGAGGGAACCTTTTACATTCTTGATGCTCCCACTTGGATCAATGTCATTCCGCTGACCGAAAAGAGAGAAGTGATACTGGTTGAACAATACCGCTACGGCACCAAAGAGCCTACCCTGGAAATTCCCGGGGGGATGGTGGATGAAGGGGAGACGCCGGAAGAGGCGGCACTACGCGAATTGCTGGAGGAGACCGGCTACCGGGCCGGTTCGCTTCAATCGCTGGGAAAAGTAAGCGCCAACCCGGCGATTATGAGCAACTACGCCCACTGCTATCTGGCCCGGGATTGCCTGTTTGAAGGGGCTGAAAATCCCGACACCCATGAGCGCATTCAGGTCCACAGGGTATCGAAAAAGCGGTTTCTGGAGTTGATCAGGGAGGGATCCATTCATCATTCCGTAGTGGTGGCCGCCGCTGCAAAATGGTTGCTCCTGGATGGATAAGGAGAAACCATACATAAAATTTAATTGCAGTATCATTCCCAGCGCATTATTATATAAAGAGATGTTACGAGGGAGAACGATTTTGCCGGGATAAATCATTTATAGAGTTCACCGACTGGTAGATCGGTCGGCAAATAGTACTGAAACCATTTAAAAGATGATTGAACCCGGAGAAAAAATCGATACAGGCATTACCCTCGACATCGTTGAAGACGGCGAGGAGAAGTCGGTAAAACTCAGCAAGCTGCTCGACCGGCCTGCGGTATTTTCGGTGTATATGAGAAATAACACACCCGGATGCGATCGCCAGAATGAGAGCCTGGCAGAACACTCCGAATGGTTTGATGACCGTGGATACCGGCTGATTGCCGTGAGTAAAGACAGCTGCGGCTCTCATAAAAATTATGCCGAGAAAAAAGGAATCAACTATATTCTCGCTTCGGATCCGGAGCATGAATTTGCAAAGGCTACCGATTCGATCGTCGAGAAGAATATGTACGGTAATAGATATGAAGCTCCATCGAGATCGGCCTTTGTGATCGATACCGACGGAACAGTTCTGGGCGTGATCGAAAAGGTCGATACCAGAAATCACGCTGAAGAGCTGAGGGAGCTGATCGAGACGTTATGAACGAGTAGAAGATTATGAAAGCACTGGTTATCGTAGAATCACCTACAAAAACAAAGACGCTGAAGAAGTTTTTGCCCGCGGAATATGTCATCGATTCCTCCATGGGTCATATCAGGGATCTGCCCTCCTCGGCAAAGGAGATCCCTTCCAGCTACAAGGATAAGGAATGGTCCAACCTGGGCGTGAACGTGGAGAACGATTTTGAACCGATCTATGTGGTCCCCAGCGGCAAGAAGAAAGTGGTAAAGAAACTCAAGCAGCAGCTGAAGGATTCCGACGAGCTGATTCTGGCCACCGATGAGGACCGTGAGGGGGAAGCCATTGCGTGGCACCTGACGCAGGTTTTGAAGCCGGATATACCGGTCAAGCGCATGGTGTTCCGGGAGATTACCGAAGAGGCGATCAGCAGCGCCCTTGAGAGTTTCCGGGATATCGATATCAACCTGGTGGATGCCCAGGAGACCCGGCGCATTATCGACCGTCTGGCCGGCTACACCATCTCACCACTGCTCTGGAAGAAGATATCACCGGGTCTCTCCGCGGGACGTGTGCAGTCGGTGGCGGTTCGTTTTCTGGTCGACCGCGAGAAGGAGCGGATGAAGTTCCGGTCGGCGCGCTACTGGGATCTGAAAGCGAAGCTGAGCAAGGAGGACGACAAAGATATTTTTGAGGCCGATCTCAGCCATCTTAACGACAAACGGCTGGCGAGCGGAAAGGATTTCGATGAGCATACCGGTAAACTGAAAAAACCCGACTCGGTGGTGCTGCTTGACGACAAGAAGGCCTCCCAGCTACGGGATGATCTGGAGGAAGCCGACTGGAAAGTGGTTCGCGTTGACAAGAACCGAAAGAAGAGAAACCCGGCTCCTCCATTTATCACTTCGAGCCTGCAGCAGGAGGCCAACCGCAAGTTCGGTTATTCGGCGAAATTCACCATGAGTGTCGCCCAGAAATTGTATGAGAACGGGTACATCACCTATATGCGTACCGACTCCATCCGGTTGTCGGGGCAGGCGATATCGGCGGCGCGAAATGCAGTAGAGGAGGAATATGGAGAGGATTACCTGTTCAAGCGAGTTCGAAATTACAAGAGCAAGTCGAAGGGTGCCCAGGAGGCTCATGAGGCGATCCGTCCGGCGGGTAGCTACTTCCGCAAGCCGGAGAAAGCCGGTTTGAAAGGGGCAGAATTCAAACTATACGATCTGATCTGGAAACGGACCATCGCCACCCAGATGGCCGAGGCGGAGCTGGAGTTTACCAACGTAACGATCGAGGCGGAAGCCAACGGTGATACAGCCTCCTTCAAAGCCAACGGCAAAAAGATACTGTTTCCCGGCTACTTCAGGGCCTATGTGGAAGGGGTCGATGATCCCGAAGCGGCCCTGGAGAACCAGGAGATCTTTTTGCCTGAGCTGGCCGAAGGAGAGGAGGTGGAAGAGCACGGCATCGAGCCGATCTCCCACGAAACCAAGCCGCCCGCCCGGTACACCGAAGCGACCCTGGTCAAGGAGCTGGAGAAGAAAGGGATCGGCCGCCCCAGCACCTACGCCACCATCATCAGCACGATTCAGGATCGGGGATATGTGGAATCCGATGGCAAGGCCCTGATCCCAACCTTTACCGCCTTTGCGGTTGCTGGATTGCTGGAGGAGCATTTTCCCGAGCTGGTAGACAGCGACTTTACCTCCGATATGGAGGACAAGCTGGACAAGATCGCCCAGGGGAAATGGGATCGTTCGAAATATCTCAAAAACTATTACCTGGGTGATGACGGCCTCAAGGCCAAGGTGGAGCACCGCGAAGACAAGATCGATCCGCAGGAGGCGAAACATCTTGATCTGCCCCTGCCCGACATGGAAAATATCGAGGTATATATCGGTCGCTACGGTCCCTATGTGAAAACGAAACGCAACGGTGAGGAGATCACAACCTCGATACCCGAATTTTGGTATCCAAGCGATATCACTATTGAGAAACTGGAGGAACTGTTGAAAGCGGAGGAGGAGGGCCCCAAGCCGATCGGCGAGCATCCCGAATCGGGGAAGCCGATCTACGTGCTGACCGGCCGCTACGGACCTTATGTACAGGTTGGTGAGGTAGAAGAGGGCAAGGAGAAACCTCAGCGGGCGTCGCTGCTCAAGGGGATGAAGCCGGACGAGGTGGATATGGAAACCGCGTTGAAACTATTGGAGTTGCCGCGTCTGCTGGGCAAACATCCCGATACCGGCAAGGAGGTTAAGGCAGGTGTCGGTCGATACGGCCCCTTTGTGGTACATGACGGTACATTTGCCTCGCTGAAGAAAAGCGACAACGTACTGGAGGTCGACCTCGACCGGGGGCTTGAACTACTTGCCCAAAAGAAAAAGCCGAGGAAGAGTTCGGTGGTTCAGGATCTGGGCGATCACCCGCAGAACGGCAAACCGATCAAGGTGATGGTAGGCCGCTATGGGCCCTACATCAAATACGGTAAGAAAAATATCAGCCTACCGGACAAATACGATCCGGAAAATCTTTCCAAAGAACAGGCCGTGGAACTCATCGCTGAAAAAGAAAATTAGGTGATACCTGCCTCGACGGCACCGGTGTGCTTTTCTAACCTGACAATTATACCGGAGTTTATTTATTTTGTATTGTGATGGAAAAGAAAACCGACTTCCATTTTAGCTATCCACCCAACCTGCAGGAACTCGACCTTGCATCGCTGGTGTCGATGTACCGCGACCGCGGCGTGCCGCAGAAAGCCAAAGCAGGCAAATATTTTGCCTGTGCGGTAACCCGTAAACTGATCAAAGAGGGGAAGTGGTGGTTCGGCCTGTACTACAGCCAGAAGATTTGGGATGAGTTGCTCACCAAGGGATCGGAAGGGTACCCGCTGACCGAAGTGGAGATGAATATCCTCGGCCTGGTGCTGGCCGCGGGTGAGGAACAGGTTCGACGCGACTATGTGGAAACCAACTGCGGTGCCGTATCAAAGCTGGCCTATATGATCGTCAACGATCTCAAGGAATTCGGTTTTCTCTCCTCCGACGATGATCGCCTGATGATAACACCCCGTGGGGAGAAAGCCCTGCAGGGGCTTGCCCGGAGAATCTACGGCAAGAAATTCTCTCCCGAAATGCTCTTGGTGAACCGGGATGATATCCCCCGGCCCTCGATCGAACGGGCCCGCAAGAAGGATAATGAACAGGTCGAACTGTTCTGAAGCGGATCCACCCCGTTCACCGATCTTCAGTTCCTGTGGTCAGTTGGGAAGCGTTTCAACGACGAAGTCTCCACTGATCCGGATCTGCCGGCTGAATGCCCCGCTCTCCGTCTTGAAGCGGTAGGTATCGCCGTCCATGGAGCCCCTGCCAATGCCCTTCCATTCGCCGATCAGCTTACCGTTGGAATAGAGGCGTATGTTCTCCGTGATCGTATTTTTTTCTTCGGCCGCATAAAATTCGGCGGGACGGC
>JAWVYR010000160.1:0-6404 GCA_033722635.1 Balneolaceae bacterium
GCAGTCCGATACCTCTTAAACAACCGCATTGGATGCGATCTGCAGCAATCTTAACTACCGTTCTTATGCTCGCCATCGGGCTGCCGGCCCGGTCGCAGGAACCCTCCGGCCTTTCCGGGCTGAAACAGGATTCCAGTACGGTCGTCGATTTGCGGACCCCCTCGGACGAGCGGCTGCTTTCCTATAAAAATGATGAAGCCTTCAACTACGCCCCCCGTGCAGTGGAGCCCGAGTACCAATGGCTGATCATCAAATGGGTGGTCCAGGCGATCAGGGCCCTTCGGGAAAACGAGGTGACCAACTTTATCATCCGGCATCTTTTCTACATTATTTTCATCGGGGTGCTGATCCTGCTGATTAATCAGTTGATGAAAGGACAGCTGTCGACCGTCTTTTCCCGTAAAAGCCAGACATCCACGGTATCTTTTGAAACGGAGGAAGATACAGTAACCGTGGATGAGCTCGACCGTCGCATTGATTCAGCCCTGGAGAACCGGGACTACAATCTGGCCGTGAAGCTGATCTATCGGAAAGCCCTGCTCAGGCTGGCAGATGCCGGACTGGTGACCATCAGGCCGGAAAAGACCAACCACGAATATCTGCATGAACTGGGTGGACGCTCCCTCACCAAATCCTTTGAACGGATGACCCTCTACTACGAGTTCGCCGAGTACGGCAATTTTATGGTCGACGGTGATTCTTTCAACAAATTCAATAACATCTATCAGCAGCTGGAGCAACAGATCACCTCGAAAACGTCATGAATAAGAAGGAGCGCATCTATATCATCGTACTGGTCTCATCGGTGGTGCTCTATGTGATCTTCCAGGTGATGAAACCCAAACCGGTGGACTGGAATCCAAGTTTCACCGGCCTGGACAAGGTGCCCTACGGCTGTTATATATTGAGGGATCAACTGCCCACCCTCTTTCCCGGGCAGGAGGTTATCCCCCGTACGGAACCGATCTATACCTCCTATAACGACACTTCCGATACCAAAAACTACATCTTTATCAACAACTCCTTCTCCCCTGACCGCCTGGAGACCGAGAAACTGATCGAGCGGGTATCGCAGGGAAACCGGGCCTTTATCTCGGCCCTCTACATGGAGGGGGCCCTGCCCGACACCCTGGGCTTTACGGTAGCACAGGCGCTGAACCTCCGTTTCGATCAGACAACCCTCTCCGAGGATTCTCTCGGGCTCAATTTCACGAATCCCCGGATCCGTCGTGACCGGCCTTGGTATTATCCCGAGGAGAACATCCGGGTCTATTTTTCATCGCTGGATACCGTTAACACCGTGGTGCTGGGTACGAACGACAAGGAGGAAGTCAACTTCATACAGATCCCCTTTGGTGAAGGGGCATTTTTCATCCATGTCAATCCGCTGGTATTCACCAACTATTATCTGCTGAAGCCGGGTAAGGCCGGGTATGCCTTCAGAGCCCTGTCATACCTCCCGGAGCAGCCAACCGTATGGGATGAGTATTATAAAGTGGGACGTTCCTATATCCGTACCCCGGTGCGTTATATCGTCTCCCAAGTCGACCTGAAGTGGGCCTGGTTTACCACGCTCGTCACCATCCTGTTATTTATGGTATTCAGGGCCAAGCGAAACCAGCGTATCATACCGATACACCGCCCTCCAAAAAACACCAGCCTTGAATTTGTTAAAACCGTCGGCCGCCTGTATCATCAACACGGTAACCACAAGGACCTGGCGGAAAAGAAAATTCTCTATTTCCGCGAATACCTGCAATCGCGGCTGCGGCTGCAGATCAAACCGCCCGATCGTGACTTTATAAGGCACGTAGCTGCCCGATCGGGCTTGGACCGTGCATTTGTAAGCGATCTGTTCAACACGATCAACAGCATGCAACAAAAAGAGGAGATCACCCTGCAGCAGCTGCAAAAGCTTAATAATAAAATCGACCACTTTTACCAACACTCACTGCGATGAACCAGGAAGAAAACAAGGAAGGACCCGAAGATTTGGAACCCGAAAACGATGCATCCGTACCGGAAACGGCCGGCGAGCAGCAATCCAAACCGGAGCACTTTGAACCCGATTTTGAAAACCGCATCGACCTCTCCGGCATAAAAAAACTGGTTGAGGAGATACGGTCCGAGATCGGCAAGATCATTGTCGGGCAGCACACCCTTATCGACCAGCTGATCGCCGCCCTACTTGCCAACGGGCATGTACTGATCGAAGGGGTACCGGGGGTAGCCAAGACCCTGACCGCCAAGCTGCTGGCACGGGTGCTCTCCGTGGAGTTCTCACGTATACAGTTCACCCCCGACCTGATGCCCTCCGACGTGATCGGAACCTCGGTATTCAATCCCGATACGACCGATTTCGAGTTCAAATCGGGGCCGGTATTTGCCAACCTGGTACTGATCGATGAGATCAACCGTTCACCCGCCAAGACCCAGGCCGCCCTGTTCGAGGTGATGGAGGAGCGACAGGTAACCGTCGACGGAGAAACCTACACCATGGATCCGCCTTTCATGGTGATGGCCACCCAGAATCCGATCGAACACGAGGGTACCTACCGGCTGCCCGAGGCACAGCTCGACCGTTTCCTGTTCAAGATCGAAGTAACCTATCCGAATCTGGAGCAGGAGATTGAGATGCTTGACGGATTGCATCATCGAAAAAATATCAATGATCCCACCGTGCTGGATCCGGTAATCGAGGGGAGTGCCATCACCCGATACCAGGATATCGTCAGCCAGGTACACCTGGAGCCCTCGTTGATGCGCTATATCGCGGAGATCATCCATCGAACCCGTGACAGCAGTGCCATCTATATCGGTGCTTCACCACGGGCGTCGGTCTACGTGATGCGCACCTCCCAGGCATGGGCTGCGATGAAGGGTCGAGACTTTGTGATCCCGGAAGATGTGCAATATGTTCTCTATCCCGTGCTTCGGCACCGGTTGATCCTGACCCCGGAGAAGGAGATGGAGGGGGTCAGCCCCGACCAAGTGATCAGATCAGTGGTACAAAAAGTGGAGGTGCCCCGATAATCGCTTTTCTACGAAGCCTTTACCTGACCAACCGCCTCTTTTACGGGCTCGGCACCATGGTGGTACTCTTTACCCTGGGATATTTCTATCCGCTCTTCGGCATTCTGGGCCGGATCGGACTGCTGGCCCTGTCGGTACTCTTTATCACCGATATCCTGCTGCTCTATCTTCCCACGGCGACGCTGGAAGCTGGTCGTTCGGTCCCCCAGCGGCTTTCCAACGGCGACCAAAACCAAATCGGTCTGAAGGTCACCAATCACTATCCCTTTGCCTGCAGCGTGAGAGTGATCGATGAACTGCCCTATCAGTTTCAGGTACGCGACCACCGGATCGACCTGATGCTGGATGCCCGTTCCACTAAAGAACTCTTCTACCAGCTGCGTCCAACTGAACGGGGTGAATATCAATTCGGCAGGCTGAACTGCTATGGGCACACCCCGCTGCGGCTGGTCCGTCGCCGGCACACCTATGATGAAGACCATACCGTTCCCGTCTACCCCTCATTTCTTCAGATGCGGAAATTCGAAATATACGCCATATCCAACCGGCTCACCGACCTGGGGGTGAAGAAGATCCGGCGGGTCGGCCACACCATGGAATTTGATCAGATACGGGAATATGTTCCGGGGGATGATTACCGGTCGATCAACTGGAAAGCCACCGCACGCCGCGGCGACCTGATGGTCAACCAGTATCGTGACGAGCGGTCGCAGCAGGTGTACAACCTGCTGGACATGGGCAGGGTCATGAAGATGCCCTTCGAGGGACTCAAGCTGCTGGATTATGCCATCAACACCAGCTTGGTGATCTCAAACATCTCCCTGATCAAGCAGGACCGTGCGGGGCTTGTGACCTTTGCCGATACCCCCCGGACGGTGGTTGCCGCCCAGGGCCGGCGAACCCATATTTACAAGATCCAGGAGGCATTGTACAATGTGGAGACCGATTTCAGGGAGTCCAGCTTCGAGAAGCTGTATATCCTGCTGAAAAATACGGTGCGCCAGCGCAGCCTACTCCTTCTCTATACCAATTTTGAAACCCTCTCGTCGATGCGCCGACAGCTTCCCTACCTGCAGAAGATCGCCTCCGATCACCTGTTGGTAACGATTTTCTTCAAGAATACGGAGCTTGATGCACTGCTCGAGATGGAACCCGAGAACGATGAACAGATTTACATCAAGACGATCGCTGAAAAGTTTGCCTACGAAAAAAGAGAGATTGTGAAGGAATTGAACCGGCACGGCATTCAGACGATTCTCACGCCGCCCCGGGAGCTGGCTGTTGAGACTATCAACAAATATCTGGAGCTGAAGGCTCGAGGACTGATATAAACAAAACAAGTTTACATGGTCGAAATCGTTATAGATCCCCGGCAGAGCCCGTAACACGACGATTTGATGCCGGTCGATGCAGATCTGCCTGGAAATTATGATGAATATTTCGGTAAATAAGTTAAGTTACAGCGTAATAAATCTACATCTATCACAGATATAATGAAGCTTGAGACCCCGATACGGCAGCTTTTGCTGCTGCTCTTGCCGTTTTTGCTGGTATCCTGCCTCAGCGATTCCGACCGGGTTGTGAACGGCAACGGCGGCAGCGGAGGAGCCACCTTTTTCAGCGATTCCACCACCACCCATCTTCCCTCCGGTATTTTAACAGGCACCAGCAGGGCGGTACAGGCTGCCGACCTGGACAACGACGGCGACCTGGATCTTGCCATCGCCGTGGAGGGCGAACCCAACATCATACTGATCAACGACAGCACCGGCAATTTATCGGACCGGTCGGATGATCTACCGGATCAAAGTTTCGACACCCAGGCGCTGGCAGCGGCTGATTACAACAGCGACGGTTTTATCGATCTGTTTTTTGTCAGTGCCACCGACCTCACCAACGAACTCTACCTGAACGACGGCGACACCACCTTCAGCGATGCATCGGGACGGATGCCTCTGACCGGTGAGTCGAGGGCTGCGCTGGCGGTTGATTTCGATCTGGACGGGCTGCCCGATATCGCTATCGGCAACAACGGGCAGAATGTCATCGTCACCAACACCGGTAACGCCTTTTTTGCCAACCAGTCGCAACGGATACCCCAGAGAGTCGGCAACACCTGGGATCTGGCGACGGGAGATCTTAACAGCGACGGGGCGGTCGATCTTGTGGTGGGTAATGCGGATGAAAATCGCCTGCTGATTAATATAGGAAACGGATTTTTCAACGATCAAACCTCCACCCGGCTCCCGCTGCTGATTGTACCTGAGGAGACACGGGATGTAGATCTGGCGGATGTGGACGGGGACGGTGACCTGGATATCTATTTCGCCAATGTGGCGATCAATTTCAATACCAGCACCCAGGACCGCCTGTTGCTGAATGACGGGCAGGGCTTCTACCAGGATGTCACTCAAGACCGCTTGCCCGAGATCAGTACCAACACCCTCGAGGCGGATTTTGCCGACCTGGAGGGCGACGGGGACCTGGATATCGTGATAGGGGTTCTCGAAGGCGGGATTCGGGTATTCATCAATGACGGCAGCGGGTTTTTCACCGATGAGACCGACGATTGGATTCCCGAGGGAGTTGAACCGCCTGTGACCGATTTTGTGATCGCCGATTTCAACGCAGACGGCCTGCTGGATCTGTATGTATGCAGCTTCCAGAGCCAGGACCTACTGCTGATGCGGACACCCTGAATTTGAGATGGCATATCGATCCAGGGCCCGAGTAAGAAATCTGTTCTATAAACGGGAAGCTATGGAGAAGTTTCCTGTTTATCCTTCGAAAAGCGGTGGATATTTTGCTGGGTTGGCTTCGTGCATGATTCCGTAGGCAGCCTCAAAGATATCCTCGGCATTGGGCTTAGAAAAGTAATCGCCGTCGGACCCATAGGCCGCACGGTGCTCCTTGGCAGTCAGGCATTGCGGTTCCGAGTCGAGGTGATAATACCCGCCATCTTCGTCGATCACGCAGTTCATCATGAAGGCGGTGGCTCCGCCCGGCACATCCTCATCCACGAAGAGAATGCGGTTGGTTTTTTTGAGTGATTCCAGTACCAACTTCTCCCGGTCAAAAGGCAGCAGCGTTCGAACATCGATCAGTTCAGCCGATATATCGACCTCCGCCAGCTGTGGTATCACCGATTCACAGATGTTACAGGTGGAGCCGTAGGATACGATGGTGATGTCCTCACCTTCAGCAATGATTTTAGGAATACCCAGCGGCACGGTAAACTCACCCACGTTGGAGGGCATCTTCTCTTTGCTGCGATACGCATTCAGTGGTTCCACCAGCAATGCTGGATCGTCCCCCTGCATCAGCGTGTTGTACATGCCGGCTGCGTCGGTCAGGTTGCGCGGCACACACAC
>JAWVYR010000161.1:0-6393 GCA_033722635.1 Balneolaceae bacterium
CAGCAGTGCATTGAACATGGTGGCTGGATACCAGCTCGACCGGATGGAGAGGGTTCTTTTGGACAGCTGCCATCCCAGGGTAACGGCCAGCAAGAACATGAAAAGGCCGTCCAGCATGAAGGTGATCAGCGGCTGGGTGGCGGCGGTACTGCCTGTTGTGGTCAGGGAAGCAAGCCAACTCTCGATCGGGAAATTGACCGAGGCGATATGCAGACCGGCCCATGCTGTAGCGAAGACCGCGATCTGCAGGAACAGAGCCGACCAGCTTCTTTTTCTACCCAGCCAGAAATAGATGAAACCGAGAATGATCAGCCCTGCAGCGACCAGGAATGTCCAGCGCCAGATAAGCAGGTTGGACTTCCATTGCTGTTGTGCTTCCGAAAAATCGCCGGAGATGGCATACGCAACACCTACCGAGTCGCCTGCAGAAGTGTAGAGCGTCCGATACTCCAGAGGAACCGCGGGCAGCGGGTTGAAAAAACTAAGGCTGACGGGATGGGAAAAAGAATTTTGGGCCCGCTCGAGCAGGTGATACTCGCTGGTCCTCCCGATCGGCAGGGCATTTCTCTGTTCGATACGATCGCTCGTAAATAGCGAATAGGTTGCGGTGGAATCACCTTCGGCTTGTTCAAAAATCGAGTAGCAAAGCAGGTATAGCACATTATCCTGTTTGCGGACATCGGTGATGGGAGTGCCCGTATCCAGATCGGTGGAGTCGACCCCCGGGGGGTAGCGGTTGAAACCGTAGCCCTTCCAGACCAGCGGGGTATTGTTTTTGAAGAGGGTAATGCCCCACAGCCGGTCATAGGGCGTAAACAGCGCCTGAATATCTGTTTTTGATCCCCTGTTTTGCAAAAGTTGCTGCAGACGAGTGGCAAGTTCGCGGGTGTTGCCCTGAAGCTGCTGCTCCGCCCGGTTGAATGTTGCTTCGGCATACTTCAAGCTTTTCTCCAACAGGACCGCTTTCTGGCTCTCCAGCGGTTTGATGGAATACCATATTCCCTCGATGATCAGAAAGGTGATTACCAACAGTATCAGGGTAGCAGCTAAAAGGCCGCCCGGCCGTGTTAAATACTTCATGAGCGCCTTGATTTGGAAAAGGGTAACCGTTTGTTATACCGATATTACTCAAATATGATCCTATTTTACAGCGCAAGCAAATTTGGGATCTCATTTGCCGTCTTCCCCTCCAGTACGCCGATGATGGCATCGGCTGCCAGCATGCCTATGTCGGTCCGGGTTTGGTGGGTGGCACTGGCGATGTGAGGGGTGATCACACAGTTGGGAGCGGTCAGCAGATCGGGATGCACCTCGGGTTCCTCTTCGAAAACATCCAGTCCCGCACCGGCGATCTCCTCCTCATGAAGTGCCGCTGCCAGCGCTGCTTCGTCGATGACCGCTCCCCGGGCGGTGTTGATGATCAGACTGGTGGGCTTCATCTGCTGCAGGATCTCTGCATCTATGATGTGGTGCGTTTCGTCGGTGAGAGGGCAGTTCAGGCTGAGTACGTCAGAGCTGCGGGCGAGTTTCACGACCGAATCCACATACCTGGCCCCGAGTTCCTGCTCGGTCTCCCGGGAGGCGCGGGATCGGTTCTTATAGAGTATGTCCATATTAAATCCGCGGGCCCGGCGGGCTACCGCAGTGCCGATTCTACCCATGCCGAGGATGCCCATCGTACTTCCCGAAAGTTCCCTGCCCAGAAAGCCCAGCGGCTCCCAGCCTTCGAACCTGCCGTCACGCAGATATTCCTGAGCCTCGCACAGCTTGCGGGCGGTTGCCAGCAGCAGGGCCATGGCGAAATCGGCGGTCGATTCGGTCAGCACATCCGGGGTATTCGCCACCTGTATGCCGGATCTATTTGCCGCCTCCAGGTCGATGTTGTTATACCCGACTGCATGGTTGGCGATCACTTGAAGGTCGGTTCCGGCCTTTATCACCTTCCCGGTTACCGGATTTGATAGCATGGATAGCAGGCCATGATAGCCGGGTATATCCTGCACCAGGTTTTTTTCATCGTTGTAGCGTCCGCGCTCTCCGACAGTCACTTCATATTGCTCCCGGAGTTTTTCAATCACCTCCTCCACGATCGGTTCGGTTATCAAAATGTGCTTGGACATTCGGGTTCGTTTTGATTGACAAATCTATTTCAGGAGATACCGGGCTCCGTCGTACCTGACGCTGTCGATCCGATTGAATCGGTTTTCGGGCAGAGCGGTATAGATATAGGAAAAGGATACCAGCGCCTGGGTGCAGAGCAGGTCGGGATTCCTCCAGGCATCAATTTTCAGAATGAGGATATTCTCAGCCAGCTCATGATCGACCGATTTCAGATGAGTGCAACCGTCGGGAAAACTGCCATGGATGAGCAGCGCCGGTTTATCCCGGTATAGGCCCTGTTCAACCGAATCGAGATATATATCGGCCGGTGCAGAGTCGCTGATATCCGGTTGCCTCAGCTCCACAAGGTTGGTCAGTTCGGAGGGTTTGATCCTGTTTTTCTGAGATGAGGCACAGGCGGCGAGCAGAAGCAGGCAGATCAGCGAGCAGATCATTTTTTGGATCATTCCGCATCCCGGATCTTAACGATTTCAGCATCATTCCACATGCGTTCCAGCCCGTAGAATTCACGCAGTTCTTTTTTAAAAATATGGACGACCACATTCACATAATCCAGAATCACCCAGCGCCGGGCGTCCCTGCCTTCCTGTTTCCATGCGGTTTCGTCAAGCTGCTCCTCGGTTTCCTTTAGTACGTTGTCTGCGATCGCCTTGATCTGGACATCGGTGGTGGCGTGGCATACAACGAAGCGATCGGCCAGGGTGGTCAGTTCATGTACATCCAGTACGGTGATATCCTCTGCCTTGCGGTCAAGCATTGCCTCCGTGATGACATCGATAAGTTTTCCCGTATCGGCTACTTTTTGGGTATTTACACGTGAAAACTGTTTACTTGCTTGCTGTGCGTTTTTTGCCATATGACTTAGTTGATATTTAGCGTTTTATAATCCGACCCAATGACCACTGTGGCGTCCAGATAAAAGTCATCAGAAGCCTCCATCAAAATGTTTTTATCCGGGACCCCCAGCGCGCGGGCCACTCTGCGGGCATTTTCCAGATTCTCCGTCCTTGAGATAACCAGTGTCTCCTCGATATCAAAGGTTTCAAAGTTTCCTGTTTCAACAACATCAAAACCATTCTTTCGCAGGGCAGAAGTAAATTTCATGGCCATACCCGAAACCCCGCATCCGTTAAGTACCTCGATCTGTATGATCTTTCCGATCAGTTCGGTTTGTTGCTCAGCCCGCTGGTTCTGGATTCTCGGATAGACGATGCGCGTAACCAAGGCCGTCAGGAGAATGAAGAGAAGGATACTCAGGAAACCGATTACAGCATTAAGAGCGAAAGTATTGGATTCGCCTTTTTTCTTCGTCATGCAATCTTTTTACTCTGGCATTCAGTAGTTCCTTCCATAAAACGGATGCTGGTAGAAAGGGGAATAGGGCGAAAATCCGCCAAATGGATGCTGCTGAAACTGAACGGTAATGTGGCTTCTTTCGCCCAGCTGATAGTTGAGCTCAGCGTTTCTTATAATCACCTTGCCGCCAAAATCGCCGGATCCTTCATTGAGAAAACTGTTGCCAAACGGGGAATGCAAGAAGGAAATATCGACCCGGCCGGTCATACGCTCACTGAAAAAGAACTCCATCGTGTTGGTATAGGCATTCATGTTGTACATCTGCCCGCCGAAGGAGCCTACGTTGATCGAATAGGTGTGGCTCATCTTCATATTGAACAGGTTCGACCAGTTCCCCACCTGGGTGCTGTTTTCCTTTACGATGGGCCCCATATACTCATCCGGATTGGATTGCTCCTTGCGCAGTTGAGCCTGGGCGGCGGCAGCGCTGAAAACCGTCAGCATGAGTACAATGGCAAACGATCGTCCTGATTTCATCATAGTTGAACCGTTGTTAAAAATTGATGCCTACGCTGGTGCAATATAACGTAATCCACATATATAAAGTATAAAAAAGTAACAGAATCAAATAAAGTATCCTGCGGTCTGTCGGTCGTTCACTCCGGCTTAAAATCATTGTTGGTTGAACAAAATTTAATGACGACTCAGCCGTTGATTGCCCGAATACAAACAGGTTCAAGCTTTTTGGCTGCTTTGCCCGGCTTCCAGCAATTTATCCCGCAAATCCGATTTAAGACCACCAACTCTGTCCCCGCACCCACCAAGAACTGTTCGGCAGCGAGAGCAGTGCGCGGATGCCTAAGGTCTGCGGGATATCGCAGGTAGTTGCGGAGGTGGAGGGATTCGAACCCCCGGAACCGTAAAACGGTTCAACGGTTTTCGAGACCGCCCCATTCGACCGCTCTGGCACACCTCCGGATGGCAAATGAAATTTGTCCTGGGGGATAAAACAGCCTATATTTACAAGCTTTGAATTCAACAAAAATAAAGGTAATTCAAATCAATTAAAAGCCCATATCTGAGGAATGAAATTAACTGACTTTAAATTTGAAACCGAAGATTTTAATGTGCCGGAGAAGCCGGCCGAGCCGAGGGATTCGGCCAAGCTGATGGTGTTGGACCGGGAGGAGGAATCGATCAAGCATGAAAAATTTTCGGATATTCATAAATACTTCAACAAGGGCGATGTGCTGGTGTACAATAATACCAAGGTGTTCCCGGCCCGGCTGAAGGGAAAGAAGGAAAAGACCGACGCCGATATCGAGGTGTTTCTGTTGAGAGAGCTGATGCCGGAGAGCAAACTCTGGGATGTGCTGGTGGAGCCTGCGAGGAAAATCCGGATCGGCAACAAGCTCTACTTCGGGGAGAATTTGATGGCCGAGGTGATCGACAACACCACCTCGAGGGGACGTACGATCAGGTTCCTGTTCGACGGGACCAACGACGAACTGTACAACATCCTGGATGAATTGGGAGAGATGCCGCTGCCGCCCTATATCGAGCGAGAACCGGAAGAGAGCGACAAGGAACGCTACCAGACCATCTTCGCCAAGGAGCGGGGTGCGGTAGCCGCACCGACCGCCGGAATGCATTTCACACCCGAACTGATCGAGAAGATCGAAAAGAAAGGGGTGGATGTGCTGCCGATCACGCTGCACATCGGATGGGGCACTTTTCGCCCGGTTGAGGTGGAAGATCTTACCAAGCACCGGATGGATTCGGAGAACTATTTCATATCTGAAGAAACATCCGACCGGATCAACGAAGCGCTCAAGAGCAAGGATAGCAAAGTGGTGGCCTGCGGAACCACGGTGGTGCGGACGATTGAGACCAGCATCACCGCGAGCGGAATGTCGAAACAGGGTACCGGCTGGACCGACAAGTTCATCTATCCCCCTTATGATTTCAAGATCACCGAGGCGGTGATTACCAATTTTCATCGGCCGGAGTCGACCCTGCTGATGCTTGCTGCCGCTTTTGCCGGCTATGACTTTCTGATGGAAGCCTACGAGGAGGCCAAAAAGAAAGATTACCGGTTCTTTTCCTTTGGCGATGCAATGTTGATCCTCTGACCGTTGAATTCCGTTGCGCTGATATTGCCTGCTGCGGGATCCGGCAGCCGGATGAACCGCGACGCTCCCAAGCCTTTTATACGGATTGGAGAGAAGACGATCCTCGAACACACCATTTCACGCTTTCTCGGCCTGGACGGATTGGAACAGGTGATCATCGCCACATCGGAACCCTATATCGACCAGACGCTGGAATCTGTCCGCTCCCTCGCCGGTGCCCGCATTGAGGTATGCTGTGTGGCGGGCGGGGATGAGCGTCAGCATTCCATATATAACGCCCTGCAGCAGGTGGGAGCCTGTGAACTTGTGATCATCCACGACGCGGTCAGGCCTTTTGTGACCTCAGAACAGATTGAACGATGCTGCCGGAAGGCATCGGCCGAAGGTGCAGCGATCGTCGGCGTGCCTGCCAAGGATACCATCAAGAAAATCGATGAGCAGCTGAGGATCCGGGAGACCCCGGACCGCCGGCACCTTTGGCAGGCACAGACTCCCCAGGTGTTTGCCAAGGATCTCATTATGAGGGCGTACCGAAAAGCGATGGAGGAGGGATACGTGGGAACCGACGATGCATCGCTGGTGGAGCGCCTGGGTGAACCGGTAGTGATGGTGGAGGGCGAGCGGAGCAACTTCAAGATCACCTACCCACTGGACCTCAAATTGGCAAAGCTGTTGTTGGAGGAGTAATGAATAAGATCAGGATCGGATATGGGTACGACATGCACCGGCTGGTTTCGGACCGGCCATTGATTCTGGGAGGGGTGAGGATACCCCATGAAAAGGGGCTCGCCGGTCATTCGGATGCCGATGTACTGGCCCATGCCGTTTGTGATGCACTGCTGGG
>JAWVYR010000162.1:0-6367 GCA_033722635.1 Balneolaceae bacterium
CCGCCTCATCGGCGGCTTCTTCACAACGCTCGCACATGGCTCCCCATGTGACGATCGTCAGTTGATCTCCTTCCCTGAGTTTCTTCGCTTTGCCGAACGACACCACAAACTTGTCCCCGGGGTAGGGACGGCGGGCATATTTGGCATCGAGCAGGTTGCGGTGTTCAAAGAAGATGGTCGGATTGTTGCTTCTCATCGCCGATCTCAATAGCCCTGCGGCATCCTCAGCGTTGCTTGGAAAGGCCATCTGCCAGCCCACAGCATGCAAAAAGAACACTTCATTACACATGCTGTGCCAGGGATCGCCGCATTTCGCAAAACCGCCGGGCATCCGAACCACGATGGGCGCGGCAAACTTGTTGGCGGTTCGCCACCGGATGGTGCCGCAGTTGTTGAGCTGCTCGGTAGCGGGATCGGCATATTTGCGGAATTGTATTTCCGCCACAGGCATCAAGCCGTTGTAGGCCATGCCCACCGCCCGGCCGATGATCCCCTCTTCCGACAGGCTGGTATCGAATACGCGCGACTCGCCAAACTTCGACTGCAGTCCCATGGTTACGGCATGCACGCCTCCCTTGGCGCCGACATCCTCGCCGAAGACCACCAGGCGGGGATTGGTCTCCAGTTCGTATTCCAATGTACGCCTGACCGCTTCCACGATATTGATTCGCTGTTTCTCCGGCTCCGGTTCCTCACTGCTTTCCGGAAATTCATGATTCTCCGTTATCAATCCGCCCACCAGCTGCAGATCCGGTGTTCCGTCAGGCTGCTGCTCAGAAAACACATAACGGGTGGTGATTTCGGTATCCGGTTCCGGACGATTCAACGCCGAACGGGCAGCTTCATCGACTTCATTTTTTGTATCTCCCTGAAGCTGCTCCCACTCCTGATCCGAAATGAGCTCCGGGACTACATAAGCTTTCAGCTTGTCAAGGGGATCATTCTTCTTCTCTTTCTCAATCAGCTCTTCATCTTTATAGGATTGGTTGTCCTGATAGGAATGGCCGTTGAGGCGTGGCATGGTGAGATGGATCAGTGCCGGCCCTTTGCGTTCTCTCACATAGCTGACCGATTGCTGAAGCAGTTCCGACGCTTCTTCAGGATCGGTACCATCCCCGTCAAAGATCCGTATATTTTTAAAGGAGTAAAGATTTTTTGCGATGTTGCCTCCCGGCGTCTGAAACTCACGGGGTACCGATATTCCGTACCGGTTGTCTTCGATATAAAACAGCACCGGCAGATTCAACGTGGTGGCCATCGTCAGGGCCGACCAAAAGCCGTTGGTGGCCACCGAACCGTCCCCACCCAGTATAGCGGATATGGCTCCTTCAAAGGCATCTTCTCCCAATTCATTGCGGCGGTACTCGATCGCCTGGGCCCAACCGACAGCGGGGGTATACTGGGATCCCACATCGCCTGCCATCGGCAGTACGGTGGGGCCTTCCAGACCGGGTTTGTTGCAGACCACCCCGATATCCCGTCCATCACTGTAGCCTCCCGACTTGCCCATCGGTCCGGCCAACAGGTCTTCCACACCGACACCGAGGGTGAGCATCAGGGGCCGGGAACGGTAATAGGCGCTGGCAGCATCATGTTGATGGGTCAGCATCGATCCCAGCAGGCACTGGCCCAGCTCGTGGCCCCGGGCCGAAAATTGATAGAGCACCTCCTTGTTGGGGACCAGTTCATCCTCCTCTATACGATCCATCGCCCGGGATGTCATGATCAGGCGGGCAATCCGTTTCCAATCGATCAATTCCGTAGTGGATAACGGTTCGGTATCAGCGCTCGGTTTATTATCAGCTGCCATATTCTTAGCTCATACCCGGTTACAAGATTAAGATTCAGAGTTGATTGCCTCTATGCATCAATCAGCTTACGAATACCTTGTCGAAGCTTTCCTCAAAATGGTCCATCTCCTCTTCCGTTCCGATGGTAATACGAATACAGTTCGGCAATCCAAAACCTCCTACCCTGCGAAGAATCACGCCCTCCTCCATCATCGACTGGGTAAACTGCCGGGCTTCCTCTTCCGTGGGTAGAACCATCAAGACGGCATTGGAGATGGAAGGCACATATTTGATCCCCTGTTTCTCGAAAAATCGGTACAGCCGCTCTCTGCCTTCGCTCACCATCTGGCGGCTCCGCTCCAAAAATGCTTGGTCATCGAGTGCGGCCATCGCTCCCTCCTGGGCCATCGCGGTGGGTTCAAATGTAAGTTTTGTTTTCTGCATATGGCTGATCAGATCCTCGTGGGCCACTCCATAGCCTATACGCAGGCCCGCCAACCCGTAGGCCTTGGAAAAAGTCCGCAAGGTAATCACGTTATCCTCTTTGTAGGTGAGTGAGTCCGGATAATCTTTCACCCCTTCGGCATATTCGATATAGGCCTCATCCATCACCACCAGTATATCGGAGGGAAGGCGCTGCAGAAAATCCTCAAACTCATCGTCGGTGATATAGGTACCAGTCGGATTATTCGGATTGGCGATATAGATCATTTTGGTCCGGTCGGTTACCGCTTCCAGCATCGCATCCAGGTCGAATCGGTAATCGTCGGTCAGCGGCACTTTTTTCAGTTTGATACCTCGTACATTGGCCTGCACAAAAAAACCGACAAATGTCGCATCGGCCGAAATTGCTACGTCATCATTCAGAAAAAAGGTGCGGCAGATGATGGAGATCACACTTTCGGAACCGGCTGCAACGACGATATTTTCGGGTTTAACACCGTGCTTTTCAGCCAGTCGGCCCCTCAACTTCCTCGAGATGGCGTCGGGGTAATCCTGAATCTCCTGAAACTGTTCCAGAACAGCTTCTTTTACCTGCGGGCTGCATCCGAGGCGGTTCTCATTGGAAGCAAGCTTTGATATTTTACCGGGTTTATAGGCTTTTTTTACCTCTTCGATCGTCTTCCCCGGTACATAGCCCTGCAGGTCTCTGATATAATAGGGAACCAGAGGCCGATTCCTGTTCTCAAACATAGAATCAGTTTTGTATCTGTTTACTTATTTTCAATCGCCATAAATCAGACAGAATTATCTGCCAACAGGCTCTTAAATATGAAGAAAATACCGCTCTAAACCAAAGTTATAACTCGTAAAACTTCATCCTGAGGCCATCCCGTAACAGTTTTGAATTGGGCGGTTGATAGCATTAAATTGCGGGTGCATTTTCAATTCCATGACACCTACATATGCCAAAATACGCAGTAGTTACCGGGGCCAGCCGCGGGATCGGTTATCAGACCGCTTTGCACCTGGCCCGGGCGGGTCATTTTGTGATCGGAACAGCACGGTCGGAAGAACTTTTGGAGCAACTCAAGTCGGAGAAACCGGATCGTATCCACATCTATGCAGCCGACCTCACCGACCAAGTGGAGATGAAGGATCTGATCTATTTCATCAATGAAACCTTCGACGAGGTGGATATACTTGTCAACAACGCCGGATCGCTGATCAACAAACCTTTTGCGCAGCTGAATCTGGATGACTGGAACGCCATGATCAGCACCAATCTGTTGTCGGCCGTATGGCTGATCCGCTCCCTATTGGATTCCTTCTCCTCACCGGCCCATGTGGTGAATATCAGCAGCATGGGAGGGTTTCAGGGAAGCCGGAAATTTCCCGGTCTGACCGCCTATAGTGTGGCTAAGGGAGGGTTGAGCATCCTCTCTGAATGCCTGGCCAACGAACTTGCGGAATACCGGGTCAGGATGAACACCCTCTGCCTCGGGGCCGTGCAGACCAACATGCTCGAAGAGGCCTTTCCGGGAATGGAAGCGCCTGTTTCTTCCGAGCAGATGGGAGAATACATTTCGAACTTCTCTCTCGAAGGAGTACGCTATTACAACGGGAAAATTTTACCGGTTGCGCTCTCCGATCCCGATTATTCATAACGATCGGTGGGAAACAATCCAATTAATTATTTAAATTGGCGCCAGAAATTTTCATCAAACCAACCGATACCGTGAACCACATTTCAACGAAGATTCTCACACTGCTTTTTATACTTGTTTTCGGATACTCCGCCGACAGCTCCAGCCAATCGATCAAACTGCTTGCAGGAAACACCCTGAATGGTACCCTTAACGGAGCGGTGATCGGCGGTGCAACGATGGCATTGAATGACTCGGATGATCTGGAACCCCTGCGAATCGGGGTCGGTGTCGGAATTCTCTACGGCATAGGCGTGGGCGTGTACGATCTCAGCCAGATCAGCAAGGGACAGCAGTTTTACATATCCGGCACCTTCAATGACGGTGATAATACGACGATCATTGCCCTGCTCGATACGTTTTACGGTGCCGCTGCCGGTGCGATCATCGCCTCATCCATCTCCCTGATATCCAAAGAGCCCTTCGACACCTCATTGCAATACGGGGCCGGCACAGGCGCCTGGATCGGTTTCGGTTTCGGTCTTTTCGATGCCTTTGTGTTAGCCGAACGGCCCGGCGACTTTCAGGAACTTTCATTTAGAGCCCCGCCGAGTCCCGAAAAAGGATTGCTCTCGGTGACCGGTGTGCAGGAAAAGATCTATTTCAATCTGGTCAATCCACAGCTTTACTCGATAAAATCATTCAGCGCGGGTGCGGTGCAGATAAGACACCGGGTCGGTATCGAGGTGATGAACGTACATGTAAGCCTCTGAAGCTGTTTCACATATATCGTTTCACGCTTCCTCGCCCGATTCATACTCTTCCGGCGGTTCGATGCTCGAACCCTCCTTTTCTTCTGCAGTAGCCAGTGTTTTCAACAGCTCTTTCACGGTATTTACGTGTCCCGACAGGGAGGGATGCAATCCGTCAGCCAGGTAGTTCCAGGCTTCCGGTTCCTTCTCCCCCATCCGTTTGCCCCGGGGGTCCACGATATACCCTTTTTTGCCGCTGATGATCTCCCGAATATTCCGCAGGTCTTCCGCAAAGAGATCGAAATCGAACAGTCGCATCTTCTGCTGCATCTCGGTGATCACCGGCGGCGGAGTGATCCAGATAAGCGGATTATCGGTCACATCGCCAACTGCCGCCTCGATCGAATTGGCGTTCTCCCAGAATTCAGCCAGCGGCACCACGGTGCGGTCGGGAGACACATGCAGCCGCTGGGCATCAAGTGTGCCCAGAGCCACGATCACCCAGTCTGGTTCATGGGCCAGCACATCGCGATTCAACCTCCGCAAGGCATCGGTGCTGGTATTATTGGCAATACCACTGTTGATGAAGGTAAAATTGGCTCCTTCCACGGTCAGTTCCAGTGCATGCCTCAGGATCTCGAACCACCCCTGGCGGTCGTCGGTGATGGAGTCGCCCAGGGCGACGATGGTGTCGTCGTTTTTGAATGGCAGCTGATCGATCCACTCGGCGACGCCCTCCTCCTCCAGCAGCTCCATGGCAGCCTTCTTGGCGTTTTCATCAAACCCTTCGCGGAGTTCCTTCAGCTCCTCCTCTTCCAGCCCCATGAAGGAGGCTACCGCATCGGTGTTTTCGATCCCCGGCAGCAGCGGGAAGCGCTTTTCGATATTCAAAAACTGCAGCATGTAGGTTTCCAGTACTTCTTTCTCCTCTTCGGTCGCTTTCTTTCTGGCCATCGGTGTAAATTATCTTGATTTCATTTTCAATTTGATACTAATTCTTCTTCTCCTCCAGCAGTTTATCCACCAGCTCCGGCGTACCCTTCGCCGCGGTTTTTTGAATGTGTTCCCATTCGGAATATCCGAAAATTTCGGGCTTCGACGGATCGATGATATATTTCGGAATCTCGTCAGGGGCGTAATTCACCAGTCCCGCCGCCGGATAGACAACCAGGGAGGTACCGATCACAATCAGGATATCGGCTTCAGCGACGGTGCTTGCCGCCTCCTCCATCATGGGCACCATCTCCCCGAACCAGACCACGTGGGGTCGCAGCTGGGCGCCATCCTCGGCGGTATCGCCGACCTCGATCTCATCGTCTCCGATATCGTAAATGAGCGATCGATCTTTTTCACTCCGTACCTTGCTGAGCTCCCCGTGCAGGTGAAGCACATCGGAGGAACCGGCGCGCTCATGCAGGTTGTCCACATTCTGGGTGACGATCGTCACATCGTACGCCTCCTCGAGCCGGGCCAGCGCCTTGTGTCCTGCGTTCGGCTCCACCTGGTAGATCTGCCGTCGGCGCTCGTTGTAAAACCTGAGGACTGTTTCAGGGTCGCGCTTCCAGGCTTCCGGGGTGGCCACCTCCCTGACGTCGTGGCCCTCCCACAGCCCTCCGGAACCCCGGAAGGTTTTCAGTCCGCTGTCGGCACTCATCCCGGCGCCGGTCAGCACAATGATTTTCTCGTTTTCCGCCATAAGAATGGGTTTTATCTGAATGCCTAAAACAAAAAAGCCACC
>JAWVYR010000163.1:0-6356 GCA_033722635.1 Balneolaceae bacterium
GGATGGCTATCGCAACGAGCCCGATCATCGATTATATGATGCGAATCAAGGCCCCCTACAATATCAACAGACTGACCGCCCGATACGCGCTGCAGGCATTCGATAATCTGGAAACTATTCGTTTCAACATAGAGAAGATCCGGGAGGAGAAAGAACGGCTGGCCGGCGAACTGGAAAAACTTTCCGCCGTCAAAGAGATATATCGCAGCGATGCCAACTTTCTGCTCTTCCGCATAAAGAATGCACTCAACGTATTTCAGGAGCTGGCCGAACAGGGCATCATTATACGTTACCGCGGCAATGAACCCGGCTGTGGGGATTGCTTGCGCGCTACCGTCGGTACGCCGGATGAAAATGACCAACTGATAGCTACCCTCAAACAGATTACATCATGAAGATATGGATTGAGACAGCGGGCCTGCGAGGCAAAAACGACCGACTGTTGAGGCATGGTCTGCTCTACAGCGTACACCGGTTGAGAAAAGCGGGATACCAGCTGGGTTTTGTGATCGACGAGCTTTCGGAGGCCCAACAGGAGCTGCTGGACAATGACGGCGTGGAACCGGCATTCACTAACAGCGGAGAAGCCGGAGGGAAGATTTTTCTATCCGCTGATGAAAAACTGAAGTTGACCGTCGATGGAGAACCGCTTGCTGAAGCATCCGACTGGATCTCCCTCACCGAAAAATGGCTGTTCCCACAGCGCAGCACCGGCATTAAACGATCCACATCCGAAACCGATATCGAAGGGCGCATCAACCTGGATGGAAGCGGGAAGGCGGAGATCAGCACCGGGATCGGCTTTTTTGATCACATGCTGGAACAGATCGCCCGACACGGGCTGGTCGACATCGAACTGCACTGCGACGGGGACCTGGAGGTGGATGAACACCATACCATCGAAGATGTGGCGATTGCACTGGGTACCGCCGTTGACGAGGCCTTGGGCAAACGGATGGGCATTCAGCGGTACGGTTTTGTTCTACCCATGGATGAAAGCAAAGCAACGGTAACCCTGGATTTTTCGGGGCGGCCATTCCTTAAATTTGAAGCCTCATTCGATCGGGAGATGGTTGGCGAATTTCCCACCGAGATGACCGAACATTTTTTCTATTCCCTGGCCATCAACATGAAAGCCACGCTCCATATCGAAGTGGAGGGATCCAACGATCACCACAAGATCGAAGCCTGTTTCAAGGGATTCGGACGGTGCCTCCGCACCGCCGTCAGCCGAAGCGAACGGATGAGCAATATCCTCCCCAGCACCAAGGAGAAGCTTTGAGATGATCGCAGTGATCAACTACAAGGCGGGCAACCTGGCCTCGGTGTGCAACGCACTCGATCGCATGGGAATGCCCTATCAGATCGCCGACAGCCCCTCGGAACTGGATGATGCCAGCGGTGTGATCTTTCCCGGTGTGGGCCACGCAAAACCGGCGATGGAATCGCTCAGGGAAAATAATCTTGACAGCTGGCTGAAGAATACCGGCAAACCGGTACTCGGCATATGCCTGGGCATGCAGCTGCTCTATGAATCGACGGAAGAGGGGGGCGGAACAGAGGGGTTGGGTATCATCCCCGGCAGGCTGGTCAGGTTCGATGCATCCGAGGCTAAAGTACCGCATATGGGATGGAACACCTTTGCATCCATGAGGGATCATCCCATTCTGGAGAAGATCAAACGTTCCGACTATTTCTATTATGTACACAGCTACTATGCGCCGGTCAACAAATTCACCACGGCCAGCTGTCGCTATATCGATGAATTCGCTTCCGTGGTCTGCAGGAACAACTATGTGGGTACCCAGTTTCATCCTGAAAAGTCGGGCGATCCCGGTTCCATCCTGCTGCAGAATTTTATCGATATGGTAGCTTCAGGCTGAACGGCTGCCGGGATTCTGGAACAGTTGACCGGAATAACCTCCCTGTTTTCTCATCAAGAGACGAATCATATTCCGGCGCAGGATCAAACCGCACAGCCATCATCAGCTTTCCCTCACAACCCGGCCTGTATCTATTCGTAATATTCATTACCATATACCCGAATGAATAAGCACGAGGTGCCGATGCGCTATATAATCAGCCTGCTTTTTTTGCTGCCGCTTTGTGGAAATCCTGCACTCGCCCAGGACGCTGCCGAAATTGTTCGTAAAGCCGACCTGAAAATGCGGGGCGAAAGTTCCAGGGTCAACTTCACCATGAGGATCATCCGTCCCGGTTGGGAACGCACCCTTTCGATGAAAGCCTGGAGCCTCGGCCAGGACTACAGCCTAATACTGGTCACCGCTCCCGCACGTGAAGAGGGAACCGCCTATCTCAAGCGAGAAAACGAGATCTGGAACTGGCTGCCCAACATCAACCGCACTATCAAGCTGCCTCCCTCGATGATGAGCCAGTCCTGGATGGGTTCCGATTTTTCCAATAACGATCTGGTTCGCGAATCCTCCATGGTTACCGATTATACCCATTCATTGGCCGGCGACAGCACTATCAACGGCTACGATTGCTATAAGATCCGGATGATACCCAAACCCGGAGCCCCGGTCGTGTGGGGTAGCGTAGATGCCTATATCTCCACCGATGAATACCTGCAGCTGCGCTTTGACTTTTATGATGAGGAGGGCAATCCGATCAAAAGAATGGAAGGATCGGAGGTCCGGATGATGGACGGGCGGATGATACCAACCCGGATGGAGATGATACCCCTGGACGAGAAAAACAGGAAAACCGTGCTCATATACAACGATATCGAGTTCAATATCGAGCTGTCGGAACGGTTCTTCAGCATTCAAAACTTAAAACGAGTCGACTGAAGATGCTTACCCTGAAGCTCGCTTGGCGCAACATCTGGAGAAACCGGCGGCGGACGATCATCACTACTCTCTCGATCATCGTAGCCGTATTCCTCTCCGCTGTCACCCGCTCCACCCAGGAGGGACAATACGAAAACATGATTAAAAACACGGTAGGTACTTTTACCGGCTATATTCAGATACATCATCAGGGATACTGGGAGGAACCCACCCTGGAGAACAGCATGGGTACCGTTGACTCCCTCCTGGCCCAATTGTCCGGCCACCGGGGTGTGACCGAGCTGGTACCCCGCATCGAAAGCTACGCCCTGGCTGCCGGGCGCGACTTGAGCCGGCCGGCGATGATTCTCGGTATCGATATAGAAGCTGAAAAGGCCTTGAGCAACCCCCGGGACCGTCTTACAAGCGGACGTTACTTTAACTCAAACAATGAACAGGCGGCGATTTTGGGAACCGAGCTGATGGATCGGATGAATATTGAGCTCGGCGACAGCCTGGTGCTGGTAGGCCAGGGTTTCCACGGAATGACGGCGTCGGGACTCTATCCGGTCAAAGGTACGGTCTCCTACATCAATCCGGAGTTGAACAGCAACCTGGTATTGCTGCCGCTGCAGACTGCTCAGCAGTTCCTGCTAACGGGCGATCGTCTGACCACTATCGCCCTCATGATCGAGAATCCGGCACTCATCGACCGGACTGTGGAGGAACTGCGGGCTGTGCTGCCGGAAGAAACCTATGAAGTGATGGGATGGCGCGAGATGATGCCGGAACTGGTTCAGGCGATACAGGCCGACCGGGGAAGCGGCATCATCATCCTGCTGGTGCTCTATATGGTGGTAGGATTTGGCATTCTGGGCACCGTTTTGATGATGATCGCCGAACGTGAATTTGAACTCGGGGTGATGATCTCGGTGGGCACCTCCCGCTGGATGATCGCAAAAATCCTCAGCCTTGAAGTGCTGTTGATGACACTGCTGGGAACCGCCCTGGGCATCCTTTTCAGCATGCCGGTTATATGGTATTTCAAGCTCAATCCGATACGGTTTACCGGGGATATGTCGACCGTAGCCCAGCAATACGGCATGGACCCGGTCCTGCAATTTTCCGCCGACAGCGCCATTTTTACCGGGCAGGCGGTAACGGTCTTCATCATCACCCTGCTCTTCAGCGCGATACCACTCTGGAGAGCCGCCCGATTGAACCCGGTTAAAGCGATGCGGGGATAAGATGATAACCAAGATCCTGACCCTGGCCTGGAAAAATGTTTGGCGCAACCCGACCCGCAGCGGGGTGGTGGTGATCGCCGTCGTGCTGGGCACCTGGGCCGGGACCTTTATTTCCGGATTTTTCAACGGTATGATCCAGGACTACCTGGATAACCAGCTGGAGCTTTCGGTGGGACATGTACAGATCACCCATCCCCGGTTCGTGGATCTTTACGATCCGAAGTACCAAGTTGAGCAGGCCGAGGCTGTGGTGGATACACTTCAGCGCGATTCTTCAATTCGCGATCTCCGGGTGATGAGCCTGGCAAGCGGACTCGCCCAGAGTGCCGTAAGCAGCTACGGCGTCACCATCCATGGAATCGATACCGCACAGGCGGAAAATTATGCCATAAAACAGTATCTGACGGAAGGCACACTGCTGAAAGGAATCACCCGAAATCCAGTGGTGGTGGGACAAAAGCTGGCCGATCGGCTGAATCTGGAGCTTCGTTCCAAAATGGTGTTGAGTTTTCAGGATATCAACGGGGAGATTACCGCCGGGGCTTTTCGGGTGGCCGGCATTTACGATTCATTCGACGATCGACACGATCAGTCCACTGTATATGTGGATAAAAGTGATCTGAACGGGTTGTTGGGTCAACCCGACTTGGTCCACAACATCACCTTCTTCCTTGATGATTTTACCGCTGCCTCTTCGGTTGCCTACCGGCTCGGCGGGCAGTTTCCCGATCTGCTCGTACGCAGTTGGTACGAGATTTCACCCGCATTGAGCTATGTGTTCGACACCACCGATATCAGCCTGTATGTGGTGATGGTGATAATCATAATTGCCCTGGTATTTAGTATCATAAATACCATGTTGATGGCTATTCTCGAACGAACCAAGGAGATCGGCATGCTGATGGCCGTGGGGATGAACTCCAGGCGTATTTTCAGCATGATCCTTTCCGAGACCTTTTTCCTGACCATGGCTGGCATGCCGGCCGGCATGCTGCTGAGCTGGTTTACCATCACTTACTTCGGCCGAGCGGGTATCAATTTGACGGCTTTTGCGGAAGGTCTGAGTGCATACGGTATGAGCACCGTGATCTATCCCGAACTGTCAGCCGTTTACTATTTCAATATCACGTTGATGATCGGCGGGATGGCGATTTTATCCGCCCTCTACCCGGCTTGGAAAACACTGCAGCTGGAACCCGTTGAAGCATTGAGGAAAATCTAACCAGGAACCTATGGCTGTCATTGAAACTCAAAATCTGACAAAAATCTATAACGAGGACCAGGTACCCGTTCATGCACTTAACGGCGTGGATCTCACCATCGAAAAGGGTGAGTTTACCTCCATCGTGGGCCCCTCGGGATCCGGAAAAACAACCCTGCTGAATCTCATCGGGGGACTCGATACCCCCACCGAGGGAAAAGTCTGGATCCAGGGGACCGACCTGGCCAGCCTCTCCGAAAATGAACTGATCGAGTTCCGACTGCATCATATAGGTTTCGTCTTTCAAGCATATAACCTGATACCCGTGCTGACCGCGATCGAAAATGTCTCCTTCATCATGCAGATGCAGGGGATGGCAGCAAGCTTGTATCGTGATATCAGCCAAAACCTCCTGGAGGAGGTGGGGCTGGCAGACAAGATCGACAAACGCCCCTCCGAACTGTCAGGCGGGCAGCAACAGCGGGTTGCGGTAGCCCGGGCTCTCGCTTCCAAACCCGATTTCGTCCTGGCTGACGAGCCCACTGCCAATCTCGATTCGGTCTCCACCGCCGACCTGCTGGATATGATGGCAGAACTCAACCAAAATGAGGGAATGACCTTTGTATTTTCGACGCACGATCAGCGGGTGATCGACCGCGCCCGCAGGGTGATAACCCTGGTGGATGGCAAAATTGCTGAAGATGAAAGACGGGAATGAATCGATATGATGCGTATACAAGGAATCCTGCTGTTGATTATGCTATCACTCGGTCTTACCCCGAGCCGGGCGCAAGCACAGCTGACCGATCTGTTGGAGGTAAGCGGATATCTGAAGGAGCTGGGGCAGTTATCCATCAGCAACAGCCTGGGGACCGTGCGGTACGACAACATCCTTCACCATCGTATTGAGACGGAGTGGAATTTATCCAGTCATCTGGAGTTTAAGGCCGATATGAGAACGCGGGTGCTGACCGGCTACAACATCCGGCACACCCCCGGACTTGAACGGAGATTCGAGTCGGATCCAAATTTTGCTGACCTCTCATGGGTCTGGTTCGACACCGAAAGTTCGCTCATGCATTCCAACATTGACCGGCTCTACGGCAGTTACGAGAA
>JAWVYR010000164.1:0-6330 GCA_033722635.1 Balneolaceae bacterium
AGCTAAAGAGCCTTTACGAGGTGCTGGAGGTGCAGCCGGTGGATATGTTCCCGCAGACCTATCATATCGAAGCGGTAGCCAATCTCAGGCTGAAGAGCTGACCGGCATGAAGGTTGGAATCATCGGCGCCGGACTGGGTGGGCTTTCAGCGGGTTGCTTGCTGGCTGCTGAAGGCCACGAAGTAACCATATTTGAAAAAAACCGACAGCCCGGCGGAAAGATCAACCAGGTCTACGACTCAGGCTTCCGATTCGATACCGGCCCCTCCCTGCTCACCATGCCGTTTGTACTGGAACAGCTATTTGAGCGTTGTGGCGCCGATATATGGGACTATCTGGAAATCAATACCGTTGATCCGATCGCCCGTTATTTTTACCCGGATGGAACCCGGTTTGACTGCAGCAATGATCGAGAGAAAACCGTAGAGAACATAACCCGCATCGCCCCGGAAGATAGGGAGAGCTACCGTTCGTTTCTCGACTACTCCGAAGAGCTCTACGACAGGGTCAGGGAGGCCTTTCTGTTCAACCCGCTTTGCTCCTTCTCCGACCTGCGTTCGCTGAACCTGATCGATTTTTTCAAAATTGACGCGTTTCATACTGTGAGTGAACGGGTGGACGAATATTTTGAGTCGGTCTACCTGCGTCAGTTTTTCAAGCGCTTTACCACCTACAACGGTTCTTCCCCGTATCAGGCACCGGCCACGCTGAATGTGATCCCCCATGTGGAGCTTTCTATGGGTGGCTACTATATCGACGGAGGTATCTACCGGCTCGTCACTGCGCTCTCACGGCTGGCCGGCAAACTGGATGTGGATATTCATTACGGTGCAACGGTAAAGCGTATTGCCACCGCCGGCCGACAGGTCGAAGGCCTCGTGATGGATGATGGGTCGACGCGGCCTTTTGATCTCGTAGTATCCAACAGCGACGCCTCCGAAACCTACCGGAACCTCCTGCCGGAGGAGCTGCTTTCCAGGGTCAAGAGGTGGCAGCTGAAAGCCCAGGAACCCTCCTGTTCCGGCTTCGTAATCCTTGCAGGGATCGACCAAACCTACCCGCAGCTGGCTCATCACAATATCTTATTTTCATCCGATTACCGCGAAGAGTTCCGGCAAATTTTTAAGGACCGAATGCCGGCCGACGAGCCGACCATCTATATATGCAACTCCTCGGCGAGCAATCCCGGACATGCCGTTGATGGGGGGTCCAACCTGTTCATCCTGGTCAACGCTCCCTACCTGACCGATGCGGTGCACTGGGAATCGATAAAAGAGGGGTATGCCGATATGATCATCTCGTTGCTTGAGAAGTACGGTCTGGACGGTTTGAGCAAGAGTATGAAGGTGCGCCGCCTGATCACCCCGGATGACTTTTATCGCCGTTATCGATCCAACAAGGGAAGCATCTATGGCACCTCATCGAACGGAAAGCTCGCAGCCTTTCTCCGCCCCCGGAACAGATCAACGGGCGTTCGCGGACTCTATTTGGTGGGGGGCAGCACGCACCCGGGCGGAGGTATCCCACTGGTAACGCTATCGGCCTTCCATGCCTGTGAATTGATACGGAGGGATAGAGCGTAAATTCAGGTAGCCGTTACTCCTCTCCTATTTTTCCCAGGTTGATCACTTCCAGGTTGCCGATCTCCCCATCCGCGATCTCAAAACGGACACAAGTACGGTACACCTGAAATCCCTGCTTGCCGGCTGCACCGGGGTTCAAAAAAAGCATGTTATCCTTTTCCTTGTCCCTGCCAATCTTAAGAATATGGGAATGTCCGCAGATAAAAAGGTCGGGGGGATGGTCCTCGATCTCCTCCCGTATGGGCAGGCAGTATCGGCCCATCGTGCCCCCAATATGGGTCATCCATACGTCGATCCCCTCTCGTTCGAATCGCTGATGCAGGGGATATTGCTTGCGGATATCCTGTCCGTCGATGTTGCCGTACACCCCGATCACAGGGGCGATATTCTTCAGCTCTTCGGCAATCGAGAGCGACCCGAAATCGCCGGCATGCCATACCTCGTCCCGGTCCTCGAAATATTCAAATACCTGAGGGTCCAGATAGTTGTGGGTATCCGAAATCAGACCGACTTTGATCATATAATAATCTTTATCATCTTTTGTCTCGGTATTAAAAGTGCAAAACACCAAAAGTGGTCGACGGAACAATCTTCTCAACAAAGATAACAAACAGATAATTTAGTCTCTTATTCCGATTATTTTATATGCATTCATTCAGTGTGATCATCGTATCCTGGAATGCACTGGACCACCTCAAGACCTTTATCCCCAGTGTGACCGAGACGGATTATCCCGATTTTGAGATTATCCTTGCAGACAACGCCTCTTCCGACGGATCCGCGGAGTGGGTGAGCCGGCAGTTTCCGAAAGTACGAATCATCCGCCTCGAAAAAAATTACGGATACTGTGGGGGAAACAACCGGGCCGCAAAATACGCCGACGGGGAGATCCTGGTTTTCCTGAACAATGACGTGAAGGTTGAACCGGACTGGCTGCACCGGGCGAATGAAACGCTGCAGCGACATCGCGGGGCGGCGGTCGTCCAGCCCAAGATGTTATCCTACGAGGAACCGCACTTTTTTGAATATGCCGGGGCGGCCGGGGGATACCTTGACAAGCACGGCTTTCCATTCTGCAAAGGGCGTATTTTCGACCACCTGGAGAAAGATGAAGGACAGTACGACTTTGAACAGCAGCTGATGTGGGCATCGGGGGCCGCCATGTTCATCCGGCAGGAAATCTTTGCTCGGTTTGATGGATTCGACGAAGATTTCGAATTCCATATGGAGGAGATCGACCTCTGCTGGAGAATATGGAACCGTGGTTACACCGTGTACTCATCTCCTTCCAGTGTGGTATACCATTTGGGCGGAGGTTCGCTTCCGATGGGATCACCTCGCAAGACCTACTACAACTATCGCAACAGCCTTCGGATGCTGTGGAAAAATTACACCACCTCCTCGCTCTTCACCCATCTGCCCATACGGATAAAACTGGATTTCATCGCCATGGTAAAACATCTTCTGAGTGGAAAGATTGGGCTGGCAGCGGCGATCGTCCGGGCCTATTTACATTTTCTCGGCGGTTTCAGGACAACCCACCGGAAAAGGCAAATTTGCCAACAGCACCGGACGATCGATCATAATCCCGACAAGATGTTACCGATATCGATCGTCTGGCAATATTTTATTCGGGGCAAAAAAAGGTTCAGCGATATCGTAAACGAAAAAGCAGATGCGTAAGGAAGATTTCAAGGATAAGGCGATCGGATTTATCAAAAAGTGGTGGTGTTCCCTCCTGCTGCTTCCCTTTATCTATTATACCCTCCACCAGATCTACTGGGCGCTGCGTTTCAACATCCATTTTGCAGTGAATTATAACTATCCCTTTCCGCTCAATATCTTTTACTTTTTGATCGACAACTTTCTGCTGATCGTTCATGAAGCGGGTCATACTTTTTTCAGCCTGTTTGGTGTACGATTTATTACGATCCTGGGTGGGTCGCTCTTTCAAATTATACTCCCCCTGCTGATACTGCTGTATACCTGGGTGAACAGGAAAAAAATTGGCATGCAGCTCTCCCTTTTTCTGGTGGGGATCAGCTGGCTTGATGTGGCCGGTTATGCCGCCGATGCCGGGCGTAGACAGCTTCCGCTGATCGGAGGACTGTCGAAAGAGGCACATGACTGGTATAACATGCTGTACCAGCTTGACATGCTGGAATATGACCTGACCATTGGAATTATTTTTGTGGGCATTGCTATTATTTGTTACCTGCTCGCTATCTTCATCCCGGTATTGGTAAGGGATTACAAACAGGTTAAACTTAATTTAAATATTTGATTATCTTCCCCGCATCCGGTATCACCTTATCTGTTTTCCACTGTAATTCTAAAATTTCACTTTAAGGCTTCAACAAATGGGTTTAGCAGAAACGATAAAGAAAAAGAAAAAGAAACTGGTCAAGGATCTCGGTGGCAAGGCACTTTGGGCAATTGAGAAGATCATGAGTAAATATTCCAAGGTGCCAACCACCCCTTTCCTGGATCCCGAACAATTCGACTGGGTGGAACCGCTCGAGAACAACTGGAAGGTGATGCGCCGTGAACTGGACCAGATACTGGAGAACAAGGAAGCGATCCCCAATTTTCAGGATATCTCGGAGGATCAAAAATCGATTACCCAGGATGACGACTGGAAAACCTACTTTCTGTATGGTTTCGGTTACAAGGCAGAGCAGAACTGCGAGCGGTGTCCGGAAACCACCCGCCTGGTTGAGCAGGTTCCCGGCATGACCACCGCCTTTTTTTCCATCCTGGAACCGGGCAAACATATTCCTGCACATCGTGGGGTCTACAAGGGTTTTCTACGCTACCATCTGGGCCTGAAAGTCCCTGAACCCAGCGAACAATGCCGCATCCGGGTGGAAGACCAATATGCCCACTGGGAGGAAGGCGAAAGCATGGTGTTTGACGACACCTACGATCACGAGGTGTGGAACGACACCGACGGCTTGCGCGCGATCCTTTTTATGGATGTGATCCGCCCCATGAAGTTTCCGGCTTCCGCCATCAACAAGGGGATCATAAGCGCTATCAAACACACCGGATATATCCAGGATGCCAAGAAGAATCAGGAAGCCTGGGAAGAGAAATTCGAAAAGAAGGCGGAACCGGCAGAGTAAACCCCTCAATATCGGCTTGCATAACGACCGCTATCACCGGGCCATCTCGTAGAGCAGCTTGATCTCCTGCGGCCAGCAATCGGTTTCGGGAGTTTCCAGGATAAGGGGCATTTCATCAAATCTCGGATCCTTCATGATGGCCCGGAATCCCTCCAGCCCGATCTCCCCCTCGCCCAGGGGTGCATGACGGTCAACACGGCTATTCAGTGCTCTTTTTGAATCGTTTAAATGAATGGCATATAGGTAATTAAATCCAATCACCTCATCAAATTTGTCAAATGTATCTTCTACCCCGGTCGCGGTAGACAGGTCATATCCCGCTGCAAATGCATGGCAGGTGTCGATACAGACCCCCACCCTGTCGCGGTCCTCTACCCCATCGATCATCTCGGCGATCTGTTCAAAACGATAACCCAAATTGGTTCCTTGTCCGGCCGTATTCTCGATCACCAGAGTAACGCCTTCCGTTCGATCCAGTGCCCAGTTGATCGATTCGGCAATAGTCTGAAGGCATTCTGCGGGGGAGTGCCCATCCAGATGACTTCCGGGGTGAAAATTCAGCAGCTTGATTCCCAGCTGTTCGCACCGCTGAATCTCGTCCAGAAAGGCCTCCCTCGATTTTTGCAGCTGGGGTTTCTCCGGGTGACCCAGGTTGATAAGATAGCTGTCGTGCGGGATGATCACATCCATGGAATAGCCGAGCTCTTCACAGTGCTCTTTAAATTTTGAGATATTCTCATCGGAAAGGGGTTTAGATTTCCAACGCCGCTGGTTCCTGGTAAAAAGGGCAAATGCCCGGGCTCCTATCTCGCTGGCATTGAGCGGGGCGTTTTCAACGCCTCCGGCCGCACTCACATGGGCTCCTACGTATTTCATGTCGCAGTTAGTCTGATTCGGTGTATAAGCATTTCAGGCGGGTGGAAAATAGACACTCTTTGAATCGGGAGCTAACGTGTTTTTTTATACTGAGAGGGGCAAAAACTGCAGCCGTCAGGTTCAAAAACGGACGTTCAATCCCAGTTGACCGCCTTTTACGATGGGGGTGAGTTTGGCGGGTTTGTCGGTAAGTCCGTTTCGCTGTGCGAGGGACTTGCCAACGAAATATCCGATGGCAGCCCCGGCGAATACGTCCGATATCCAGTGGCTGCCGCTTTCGATGCGCTGTAGAGCCACCGATCCCGCCAGTGCGTACGAGGGAATCTTCACCCAAGGGGTATCGTAGCTTGAAGCGATAACTGTGGCAAATGCAAAAGCCTTGGTGGTGTGGCCGGAAGGGAAAGAACGCTCCAGGTTTCCCGCCTCAAAACTCATCGGATCAAAGGAATCGTTGCTGCCGTTATATAGCGGCCGACCGCGCCCGGCAACCAGTTTCAAAAAATTGGTGGTCATGGCGGAAAAGAAAACCGCTTCCAGGGCCGTAAATCCGGTGTCGGTCAGTTTGCTATTTTGAAACAAAGCGCCGCTTCCCATCATCAGGGCAGAACTGCCCAGGATAAACAGATGGGGATCGACCACATCATATAATCGACCCGGTGCCGTGAGGGTATTGATCCCGTCGGTTGCAGCATAGCTTTCGCGATCGTGGAACTGTTCATGCACCGGATAATCCAGAGTAATCATCAA
>JAWVYR010000165.1:0-6291 GCA_033722635.1 Balneolaceae bacterium
CTAAAGCTTTCAAAGCTGAGAGCAAAGTTTTTCATCCAAAAAATTTCTTATACCTATGCGCCATTGTATCATCCTGATTTTTTTGTTTGGCTTTCACCTGAGTGCATTCGGACAGGTCGGTCTGGAGGTGGCTGTGATTGAAAAGTCGACCGGAGAACCGGCAGTTGAAATACCTGTACATCTGGCAAATCAGCAGATCGGGTACTCCTCGGTCCGTCACACCAACAACCAAGGCAAAGTCTATTTCAAAGGGCTTTCCACCTCCGGTGCCTACACCGTCTATGTGGAGGAGACCGATGAATACTATCCGATCTCTGCGGAGGATATCGTATTGCGTGCCAACAAAACACGCAGTCTCACCCTGGTGCTTTCCGGAAAGAAAACGGTGGAGCTGCCGGAGATCACGGTGGAATCCCCTGTCGCCCGGATCAACACCATCAACGCGGAAGTGGCTGCCGAGCTGGACCTGGAGCAGGTGGAGACGCTGCCGGTGGAGGGCCGGGATATCACCCAGGTACTCTACCGGCTGCCCAACGTCAACCAGGCTACCGGTTTTTTTCCCGAGGCACCCAACGTGAGTATCAACGGTGCCAATTCCCTCTATACCAACTACCTGATCGATGGTTTGGACAACAACGAGCAGTTCCTGGGAGGACAAAAATTTCCGATGCCGGTCGGCTTCACCCAGAATATCACTGTACTGACCAACAACTATTCCACCGAGTTCGGGTTGTCGGGCAATGGAGTTTTTAATGTCACCACCAAGTCCGGCAGCAACGAGCCGGGAGGCGAGGTATTCTTTGTTACCCGGCCGGGACCGCCCCTGGATGCGTCCTCCCCCTTTGCTCAACGGGATCTCTCGGGTAATCAGGTCAAGGATGGGTTCCAGCGGTACCAGACCGGGTTCGCTGTGGGCGGGCCGATCGTCAAGGACCGGTCTTTCTATTTCCTGAACGTGGAGGGGACGCTGGACCTGAAGGATAACTTCCTGAACGTACCGCAGCTGGGAGTCAACGAGACGATTCGCGGTGAGAACCGCTTTCTCTACCTTTCCGGCAAGATCGATCATCGATGGAGTTCGAAATTGCGATCCTCGCTGCGTGTTAACAACGGTATTGTGGATATCGAGCGGCAGGGTGGCGGATTGGAGGGGGGAGTGACCTTTCCTTCAGCCGGTAACGTCCAGGACCGCAACTCATTGATCATCGCCTCGAAGAACACCTACGGTACATCCCGCTTCAGTTCGGAAACCAACCTGCAGTATTCGCGGTTCCGGTGGAACTATGCGGATCCGGAGCATCCCGGCCGGCCCAATGTGACGGTGCTGGATCCCTCCGAGCAGGCGGTTGCTCTGCTGGGCCATCCCGGCTTCACCTTCGACCAGCTGGAGAACACTCTGCAATTTCAACAGAAGTTTATGTTCTACCGGGGCAACCATCAGATCAAGGTGGGGGCAGAGTTTTTGTCCTCCGACCATTCCCTCGAGGGCGGGGGCAATCCCAATGGCAGCTACCTGGTGAAGCTGAACCAATCCCAGCTCGACCAGCTTCGGGCCTCGCACCCGGGTAAGTCGCTGAGCATCGGCGATATCCCCTCCGGCGTAGAAGTATTGAATTACAGCGTGGAGCTTCGTCCACAGTCCTTCGGTAAAAGGCAAAATATCTATTCTTTTTATCTGGAAGATCTCTATTCGGTCAGCAACCGGTTGAACCTTACCTTCGGCCTGCGCTACGATTACGACAACCTGTCGAAAGGGGGTGCTGATAACGGTGACTTCAACAACATCGCACCGCGATTCAATTTCAACTACCGTTTGAGCGAAAAGAGTACACTCCGCGGCGGTTACGGGCTGTTCTACGACAAGATCGTGTATGCGATCTACAGCGATGCGCTCCAGTTCAGTTCCAGTTCCGCCGACTTCAAACGGCAGCTGCAGGCGCTGATCGACGAGGGGCAGCTTCCCGATGATACCGATATCGACCGGATTACCTTCGAGGGGAACCTGCAGGCGAGCCTGGCCGGGGTCTCCTACCTGAACGGGCCCGATGCCTCCCAGCTACAGAGCCAGAGAAACCAAATCTTCAGCAACGAGTTGCGGATCCTGAATCCGGACGGGTATGACAATCCCTATACCCACCAGTTTTCGCTGGGTTATCAACGGCAGCTGGATAGCGATAAGCTGTTTTATGTCGACCTGATGCATTCCCGCTCCTTCAATCTGTTCAGGCTCCGCGACCTGAACGCCCCGGCATCATTCCCGATCGAACCGGGCAATGTGACGGTACGTACCCGGGCCGAAGCCGACGCCACCCGCGATGTGCCGATCTTCCAGGACAGTGAGGGTTTCTATGCGGATGTAAACGGCAACCGGCTTCGCGGGGCCGCCCGCAATGTGGTGATGACCGAGACGAAAGGGGAGGCGAGATACTGGGCCGCCACATTCAACCTGGAAAAGGAAAGAGGCACCGGAAACCTGGCGTACCGTTTGTCCTACACACTGTCGGAACTGCGGAACAACACCGAGGATATCAATTTCCGGGCGCAGGATGCCAACAATTTTGAAACCGAATGGGGGCCGTCGATCAACGACCGGACCCATGTGCTCAACGGATTCCTGACCTGGTACGCCACCGGGGGGCTGGCATTTAACATCGCCGCAACAATGCAGAGCGGCCAGCCGATCAACCGGATACCCGACGCGGAGATCTATGGGACCACTGATCTGAATGGCGACGGTCGTTCCTTTGGTGCTGCCTACGTAGGCAACAGCGATCGCAGCCCTGGAGAGCCACGCAACAGCGACCGGCTGCCTTGGTCCAACACCTTCGACCTGGGGATGCAGTACACCTGGGATGTCGGGGGAGAGCACCGGGTGCTGTTCCGGGCCGATGTCTTCAACCTGTTCAACGCGGAGAATCTAAGCGGTTACGCCAATAACGCCACCCAGAGCAACCAGATCCAGGTGGGTCCGGCCGATTCCGGGGTGATCGTCCGCAAGAACGCCTCGGCGCCGAGGCAGTTTCAGTTTAGTTTGCGGTATCTTTTTTGAGTGAAAAGTGAAACCCACCTTCGTCGAGACTTCGGTGGGCAGGCCCGCCTTCGTTGGGACTTCGGTGGGCAGGCGTGAAAGGTGAAAGGTGAATTCATATTATCCAGTAACCATTAACAAAATAATCGGTGATCCATCCCCCGGAAGCTTCCAGGAGCTGGATATATACCATTAGGATGAAGCGTTTAATCAACTGTATATTGATCCTTACCCTGCTTTCTCTCTGGGTGGGTTGCGGGCCAGAACGGCGGGAGACCGATCTGCATGAAGCCGGCTGGGACAAGATCCTCGAAAAAGCACGGGGGTCCACTGTCACTCTGATGATGTGGCAGGGGGATCCGAATATCAACCGCTATATGAATGGATATGTGAAACCGGAGCTCAAGAAGCGCTACGGCATCAACCTTGAGATCGCCTCCGGCCAGGGCAACAAGATTGTTTCGATCCTGATGACCGAGCTGCAGGCCGGCAAACAGACCAGCGAGATCGATATGATGTGGATCAACGGGGAGACCTTTTACCAACTGCGCCAGATCGAAGCGCTTTACGGTCCCTTCACCGGCCGTCTGCCAAACGCCAAGTACGTCGATTTTGAGAATCCCTTCATCAAGTACGATTTTCAGCAGCCGATCGACGGGTATGAATGTCCCTGGGGCAACGTCCAGTGGTGCATGATCTATAACCGGGAGAAAACGAAAAATCCACCGCGAAACATGGATGAAATTGAAGCCTACGTCAGGGCCCATCCCGGCAGCTTAACCATTCCCACGGAGTTCACGGGGATGACCTTCCTGAAATCGCTGCTGATCGCCATCGCCGGGGAAGGCACGCTCGACGGTCCTTATGATGAGGAAAAATATGAACAGTATTCTCGGCGGCTGTGGCGCTATATAAACGGCATCAAGCCTTACCTTTGGAAAAAGGGTGAAACGTTTCCCTCGACCCTTTCGTCGATGCATCAGATGTTCGCAAGCGGGGAGCTTCACTTCACCATGAGCAACAACGACGCAGAGGTAGACAACAAGGTACTGGAGGGATTTTTCCCGGAGTCGGCACGCGCCTATGCATTGGATTCGGGTACCATTCAGAATTCTCATTACATCGGCATCGTTAAGCACTCCGGGAGCAAGGCGGCAGCGATGGTGGTGTGCAACTTCCTGATCTCCCCGGAGGCACAGTACAGAAAGATGAACCCTACGGTCTGGGGGGATGGCACCGTGCTGAGCCAGGAGAAATTGCCCAGTAGATGGGAGGAGAAATTCAGGTCGATTGCTGACAGGAAGTATACACCGCCCCGGGAGGTGCTGCAGCAATATGCACTGCAGGAGTTGGCACCCGAATATATGATCAGGCTGTATGAGGACTTCAGAAGCCATGTGGTTCAGAGATAATTTCAGGCTTGCGGGCATTGTGCTCTTCTTCCTGCTGGCGGTCATGCCGCTGCTGCTGGGAGTCGGCTATGCGCTGCTCTACAGCCTGGGCGTGACCGGAATCCTGTCGGAAGGGCTGACCCTGGTACACTGGACAGAGGTTCTCTCCGATGCGGAGAATCTGTTTTCATTCGGGTACAGCGTGTATATCGCAACGACAACCATGGGAATCGCCGTGATGGCGGCGCTTTTCATCACCCTGCAGCTCGGCGGCCGGCTGAACCGGGGTGCGCTTTCATACATATCCTATTTTCCGCTGGCGATACCGGCCATCGTGGCGGCGCTGTTTATCTTTCAGCTCTTCTCCAAAGCAGGCCTGTTTTCACGTATCAGCTATCAGGTTGGCTTTACGGAGGCGATTCAGTCTTTTCCCGGGCTGGTGAACGACCGTTGGGCGATCGGGATCATCGCGGCGCACGTGATGCTGGCCGTTCCCTTCTTTGTGATCTATTTCAGGAATATCTACCGAAGCGAAAACCTCGACCGCTACAGGGAACTCGCCCTGTCGCTGGGATCCAATCCTCTCCAGACGGCGTTCAGAGTGCAGGTGCCGGTGCTTCTCTACCGTGCGCTCCCGACCATCGTGCTCTACTTTCTTTTCGTGCTGGGATCCTACGAAATCCCCCTGATCCTCGGGCAGGAGTCACCGCAGATGGTGTCGGTGCTAGCGATCAGGAAACTGCGAAAATTCAATCTGATGGATATCCCGGAGGCCTATATCATCGCGATCCTCTACTTGATCGTAATTCTGGGATTGGTCCTGCTCTTGTTCAGGAAACGGAGGCTCTCCTATGACCTCTAGATTCAAAAAGATACTCTCCATCCTGCTGATCGGCCTGTACCTGTTTCCCTTCGGGTACCTGCTGCTCCTGTCGGTCTCCCGCTCCTGGCGCTTTCCGGCTCTGTGGCCCGATAACGTTACCTTAAGCAACTGGTCTGACCTGCTGGCCGGGCAGGGAGAGCTTGCCGGCAGCCTGCTAGTTTCGGTGATCATTTCCATTTCGGTGGCGGTCTTCTCGACGCTTTTCGGTTTTGCCACCAGCAAGTTTATCGCCTACAGCAAATACCGTAAACAGCTGATGCTCTATTCCTACTTTCCCTTTGTGCTGTCGCCAGTCATCTACGCCGCATGCATCTATTACTTTTTCATCATCCTAGATCTGTCGGGCAGCGTGCCGGGCGTGATGATTGCCCAGCTGATCATCGCCTATCCCTATGCCGTCATCATCTTCAGCGGGTTCTGGAGCGACCGGATAAAGTCGATGGAGCACCTGGTAGCCGGGCTGGGTGGAAAGAAATGGGATACCTACGTCCGAGTCCTGTTTCCGGCAGCCCGGGATATGCTGCTGATTTGCTTTTTCCAGACCTTCCTAATCTCCTGGTTCGAATATGGCCTGACATCCCTGATAGGGGTGGGAAAAGTGCAGACCTTGACGATCAAGGTGTTCCAGTTTATCCAGGAAGCCAATATCTACCATGCAGCACTGGCCTCCTGCCTGCTGATCTTTCCGCCGGTGCTTTTTCTGCTCTTCAATAAAAAATATATATTCAAAACCAAAGCGTGACTATGCTGCAGCTCAACAACATATCGAAGTCGTTTGGATCCAACCGGGTACTGAACGATATTTCCTTCTCGGCCGAAAGCGGCAAAACACTCAGCATCCTGGGCCGATCCGGATGTGGAAAAACAACGCTGCTGAAGACAGTAGCCGGAATTCTGGAGCCGGACCGTGGCAATGTAACATTGAACGGAAAAGATGTTCATGCCATGGTCCCCTTTAAACGGGAGATCGTGTATCTCTACCAGGAGAC
>JAWVYR010000166.1:0-6276 GCA_033722635.1 Balneolaceae bacterium
AACCGCATCGAGCCCTTTCAATACATAATCCTTGATTTTTTTCTCGGCGATAAACTTCGACTCCTCATACCGGTTGAAAAAGGGGTGCTTACGGACATGATCCTCCCCGATCGGTTCACCTTCGGAAGGCCCGAATACCCCGCCGGTGGAAGTAAATACCATTTTATCGATGCCGTGCTGCATAGCTGATTCCATCACATTCACCGCACCCCCGACGTTGACTTCAAAAAACTTGCCGGGATCTTCCGACCACAGCCGGGCGTACGCTGCCAGGTGGTAGACCTGCCGGACCCCCTCCATCGCGTGATCCACCTCTTTGCGGTTGGTGATATCTCCCCGGTATATGGTAACCGTTTTGCGGGAGGCGAGCTGGTCATCCGGTTTGCTGCGGCACAGGATACGTACCGGCCATTCCCTGTCGGCCAGGGCAAGCGCCAATCGGTGGCCGATATACCCGGTGGCACCGGTTACGAGCGTACTCATAGGAACTGCCCTCCCTTCAACGAATTTTCTGCCTTTACTTTACTGACGACCTGCCATTCCATGGCGAGTGCCAGCAGCAGATGCAGTATAAAGAGGATCCAAATGCTTTGGGTATGGACGGCGAACAGGCAGAGAACAGCACCAAACGGCAGGGAGCCCAGCGCTTCCTTGTAATCTTTGGGCAGGTGAACCCCGGCGTAGATGAGACAGTTGATGATGATGGCGGGTACTACTCCAAACAGCGCTATGCAGGAGAAGAGAATCAATCCCCTCATCAGAAATTCATAGCTGAACAGATAGATACTCCACACGGCTGTATTGGCCCAGTGCCACCGATCTATGGCTTCCGGGTATTTCATCAAGGTATGAAGGGTGGTGAGGTCCATTTTTTTGGACGCAGCCCATGAAAAGCCCAGGATCAGTCCTGCGGTGACCAGCGTCCATGCAACGGGAATTTGCTGGGGCCGGAGATAGAAACCGATTTCTTCCGCCAGATCGATGCCGGCAAGCACTATGGCCATGGCCGGTATCACACCGAGGGTAATAACCCCGATCCACTTTTCTAACATAAGCCGGTGCTTTAAAAAAGCCCGCAGGGTAGGGAACGAGGTGCTTTTGCTGCCCGGTCTGATTCCATGGACGATCACTTCGTGAATTCCCAGCATCAGGAGTGATACTGCCAATATGTACACGCTGGTGTTCAGATTCAAAACCATCGATTATCGCCGAATGACAACGGGAGTTCTTGAAAACAAGCGAATAGTAAAGAATCTCTATTGAAGTAAAAAATATCGGCAGGATTATTTCAATATCGCGAACTATTTCTTCCCGGTTAGCTGTTCATCCATTCGCTCCTGTCATTCCCTGACCGGCCAACGAGGATGAACTTGCTGAAAGGATTTACGTACACCGGCACGTCTACGTCCGGGCTTCTATTTGCCGATGGATGAATCAGTGAATATGGGTGCCAGTTTTTTGTTCATTCAGGCTCCATCTGATAAGATAGTTGAGAAGGGCCGGCTATTCTGGAGTCACGCTTCAATTTTACTTCAGATTGTGTATATACATTGAGCTGCTAGACTTTATTCACATAAAACACCTGAAACCTGCGACCGTTGCATTAATATCAGATTACGAAACGGGTGACCTGAAACATTTTTGTCTAACCATTTAAATTACTTTTTTAACATCGTGAAACGATCCATCTTTCTGTTACTTTTTCTTCTTACGTTTGTGCTTTCCTGCGGCGGGTCACAAGATAACCGACCGCAGAACGCCCGGTTTAACCGGGGTCCGCAGGCTGCGAGCGTGGAAACCATCACCATTGAACGGGGTGAGATCTCGCAACAGATTCGCAGCTATGGCAATATCAAAGCCCAGGAGGTGGTAAGCGTAACTCCGCAGGTCAGCAACCGGGTAACGCGAATCTACGCAGATCTCGGTGATACGGTCCGCCAGGGAGAGGTATTAGCCCAGATCTACGATCAGCCGTTTAAAGACCAGGTTGACCAGTCGCAGGCACAGCTGCGCCAGAACCTTTCCTCATTCCGGCGCGACAGCATCCAGTATTTCCGACAGAAAAAACTATTTGAAGAGGGTTTGATCAGCTCGACCGAATTTGAAAATGCCGAGGCAACCTACCAGAACAGCAAGGCGGCCCTGGAGGCCTCAAGGGCGAGCCTGGAACAGAGCCGGGAAAATCTCAGGAATTCGGAGATTCGCTCACCGGTATATGGAGTGGTGTTGACCAGAAATATATCGGAAGGGGATCTGGCTTCATCCGGGCAGGTCGCCTACGAGATTGCCAACCTGGTGGGATATGAAACCAGGGTGTATCTGCCGGTGGAGGAATGGCAAATGGTTGATGTCGGGCAGGAAGTGAGTCTGCGCGTCTCCAACCGGTCGGCGGTATCAGGCAGGGGCCGGGTTTCCAGAATCAGCCCGCGGCTGGATCCCACCACCGGTTTGGGTGAGGTGGTGATCAGCCTGACCGAACGGGGATCGGGAATCTATCAGGGGGTACTGGTGGAATCGATCATCAATGTGGAGACCCATCCCGATGCCCTAATCATCCCGCGGGCCGCTCTGGTGGAAAATGTGCAGACCCTGATCGAGCCGGAATCCAACACGATTCAGATCAACCGGACCTACTCAGCGTTTGTGGTACGGGGCGACACCCAGGCGGTGAAACGAGAGCTTGAACTGGGGATCGAGCAGGGCAACAATGTGGAGGTGCTGGCGGGCCTGCAGGCCGGTGACGAGGTGGTGATCACCGGGCAGAGCGGGCTTGAGGATGGTGCCAGGGTGCGTGTGGCGCGCGGCCAGCAGTTTCAGCGGGGGGAGATCCCAATCGAGACCGGAGAGATGAGTGAAGAGCGACGCCAGGAGATACGTGAGCGCTATCGCGATGCAGATGACAGCACCCGGCGTGCGATGAGAGAACAGCTTGAACAACGGGGAAGCGGCAGCACCCCCGATACCAGCTCCTCGAGGAACAGCAGCAACTGATAATCTATGAAAGCATTAGCTAAAAAGGCGGTACAGCGTCCGGTGACCTTTCTGATGGTCAGCCTGATTGTGATCGGCTTCGGCCTTTTCGGGCTGACCAATCTCCGATTGAACCTGTATCCCGATGTCTCTTTCCCGACGATCACCATCTATACCACGTATGAGGGAGTGGCCCCGGAGGATATGGAAACCCTGATCACCCGGCCGATCGAGGAAGCCGTGGGCAGCATCAGCGGGGTCCGACGGGTACGGTCGCTCTCCAGCCAGGGATCGTCGGTCGTGAAGCTTAACTTTAACTGGGGCACCGATCTCTATATCGCCGAGTCGGATGTCCGTAAAGAACTGGATTTTGTACGGCGGAGGGTCCCGGACGATGCCGAACAGCCGATCGTATTTTCCTATGATCCCAACCAGGAACCGATCGTGGTGCTGACGCTGACCTCCAGCGTACGAAGCCCCAGGGAGCTTCGCACCATATCAAAACAGGTGCTGGAGCAGCGCCTGGAACGTATCCCGGGGATCGCTTCCAGTGAAACGCTGGGTGGCTTTGAGCGCCAGATCAATATAGAGATCAGCAACGAGCAGATGCGCAATTACAACCTGCCGATCTCTGCGATCTCCAGCAAACTGCAGCAGGAGAATGTTCAGATACCTGCCGGTGAGCTAGTGGAGGGCCGAACGATCTATTCACTGCGGACGATCGGCGAGTTCAAGAATGTGGACCAGATTCGGAACACGATCATTGCGGTGCGCGAGGGACAGCCCCTGCTGTTGAAGGATGTGGCCAGGGTCGAGGATGGCGTGGCACAGCCGATCGGGAATGTTCATATCGATGGGCAGGATGGGGTGATCATCAATATATACCGGCAGAGCGACGCCAACGTGGTGACGGCTGCCAATGCGGTGATCGCCGGGCTCGACAACCTGCAGCGGGTGGTTCCGAACGATGTGAAATTCGAAGTGCTTACCAACAAGGCCGATTTTATCGAGATGTCGATCGACAACCTGCTGCTGACCGGCCTGCAGGCGGTGATCCTGGTGGTGATTATTCTGTTGGCTTTCCTGCGCAGCGGACGGTCGGCGCTGATCATCGCCATCTCCATCCCGGTGTCGATCATCGCCACGTTCAGTGTCATGGACTGGGCCGATCTGAGCTTGAACATCATCTCGCTGTCCGGGCTTACTCTGGCGGTGGGGATGGTGGTGGATGATGCTGTGGTTGTGCTGGAAAATATTTTCCGATTCCGCGAGGAAGGGAAAAAAGGAAAGGTGGCCGCTGTGCTGGGTGCCCAGGAAGTAGCCGTTCCGGTGGTGATCTCCACGCTGACTACCCTGGTCGTATTCATTCCCATACTGTTTGTGCCGGGTATCGCCGGATTTCTCTTCCGGGATCTCGCACTGACGATCTCTTTTGCCCTGTCGGTCTCATCACTGGTAGCGCTGTCGGTCATCCCGATGATGAGCTCCCAGCTGCTGGGCGGCAGTGAAGAGGAGGCCGAATCCTCCGGATCCTACCTAAGGAACATGCTCGACTGGAGCAGCGGTAATCCCTATAAACGAATTCTGATATCTCCTGTGCTGCTGTTGGGATTGCTGGTATATCCGGTGTACTGGCTAGGCCTTAAAGCGGGCAGGGGAGTGATCGACTTTTTCAGCAACCGGGTCGCCCCCTACCTGAGTAAAAAGCTGGATCGGCTTGAGCAGTTTTATAATCGACTGTTGGACCGGCTGGTGCGGCAAAGTGGACGTGTTGTACTGTCGGCGTTTGTGCTCTTTATATTCTCGTTACCTCTGTTTCTGCTGATCGGCGGTGAATTTTTTCCACGGGTTGATGAGAATGTGGTGTTGCTGGATGTTCAGCGCGAACCGGGTGTGAGCCTTTTTGAGCTGGAACGTACCATCAGTCAGGTGGAAGCGGTGGTCGACCGGGAAGTACCCGAAGCCCGACTGGTGGTATCTGAGTTTGGCGACAAGGAGGGGGTGGAGGGTGCTGACAATCCGGGCGGTTATCAGGGTCGTGTACGGGTGGAGCTGATACCCCAGGGCGAACGAAACCGCTCCCAGATGGAGATCACTGCCGACCTGCTGGCAGAACTCGAAGTGGTACCCGGGGCGGAGATCAAGGAGGTGCGCGAGGATCCCCTCAGCCCGGAGGGCGAAAACGGCCTGATTGTACAGATTTTCGGGTTCAACCAGGATACCAAGCAGAACCTGGCCGAGGGCGTAAAGCAGCGATTGCGGGGGATCAACGGTATCGTCAATGTGTTCAGTACGGCGGATGAAGGTCGGCCCGAGCTGCGGGTGACGATGGATCGGGAGCGTATCTCGAGGCTCGGCATGAATACCACGCAGGTGGCGCAGGCACTCAGCAACGCCGTGCAGGGTGATATCGCCACCACCTATGTCGACCAGGGTATCGAGTTTGAGGTGCTGGTGCAGCTGGATCCACTGGATAAAAGTGAGGCCACCAAATTAAGCAACCTGCAGGTGGAGACGCCGGGCGGCGAATGGATGCCGCTCTCCAACCTGGCCCGTATCGAGCGCTACCGGGGTCCCACCAATATTCTGAGGATCAACCAGGAGCGGGTTTTGGAGGTGACGGCCGATCTTTCCGGGATCGATCTGAGGACCGCCTCCGTGCGGACCCGCGACGCCCTGAACTCAATCGAGTGGCCCGAAGGGTACCGGTATGAAATAGCAGGCTCGGCCGAGGACCAGGCAGCCTCCTTCAACTACCTGATGATCGCTTTCATCATCGCGGGAATTCTCACCTATATGGTGATGGCCTCGCAGTTTGAAAGTCTGGTCGAACCCTTCATCATCATTCTTACGATCCCGCTGGCGCTTACCGGGGTCCTTATCGTCCTCTGGGCAACCGGCACCTCCATCAGTGTCACCTCGATGGTGGGATTGATCCTGCTTACCGGGATTGTGGTCAACAACGGTATCGTGATGATCGACTATATCAAGATTCTGCAGGCGAGAAAATATACCCGTCATGAGGCGATCGTGGAAGGGGCCACCCGGCGTCTCCGCCCGATTCTGATGACCGCCTTCACCACCATCCTGGCGATGGTGCCGTTGGCGCTGGAGCTGGGATCCGGCTCGGAGACCTGGAGCCCGATGGCCCGAACGGTGATCGGCGGGCTGACGATGTCTACGATATTGATGTTGCTTGTGGTACCCTGCATGTACAATATGGTCAATGCGATGGTCGAGCGGCTGGGATTCGATGCGGTGCACAAGGAGGATCCCATATCAGTCACTGAAGAACAATGAGGAACC
>JAWVYR010000167.1:0-6231 GCA_033722635.1 Balneolaceae bacterium
CTGGATACGTTCCAGGAGGAAATCGAAAGGCTCCCTGGAGTTGAGGTTACCAGCGCGATGTCGGGTACCCCGGGCGGGTTCTTTGACAATAATCGATTTCGCATAGGTGAGCAATGGGAGAAAACCCATGTGATGAAGGCGCTCTTTACCGACCACCATTTTTCTGAAGTGCTGGAGCTGGAGATGCTGGCCGGCCGTGATTTTGATCTTTCCCATTCCAGCGACCCCGAAAAAGCGGCAATCCTCAACAAGGCGGCCGTTGACAAGTTCGGGTGGACTCCCGACGAGGCCCTGGGTAAACGGATTCAAAACCAGTTTATGGATACCACAGCAAGACGCATAATCGGGGTGGTCGAAAACTTCCATTACGAATCGCTGCACCAGGAAATCGCCCCGCTGGTGGTGGCGATGAATCCCGATCGGCGCGAGATACTGATCAAGGTGGAAACCGGAAACCTGGATGGGACGCTGGCATCGATCGAAAAAGAATGGGACGCATTTTCCCCGCTCTTTCCCATGGAGTATTCATTCCTGGATCAGCAGTTCGCCCAGTTGTATGAGGATGACAAGCGGCAGCGTACCGTATTTACGGCGTTCTCGATCGCAGCTATTTTTATCGCCTGCATGGGGCTCTTCAGCCTGGCGGTTTTCAATTCGGAAAAGCGCAGAAAAGAGATGGGGGTGAGAAAGGTAATGGGTGCCAAATTCACCGACATCCTTCTCCTTTTCAACAGGGAGATCCTGGCAGTGATTGTAGTCGCATTCCTTCTGGCAGTGCCCGCCGCCTACCTGTGGGCAGAGCAGTGGCTGGCGGATTACGCCTACCGGATCCCCAACGGAATGTGGAATTACCTTTTGGGGGGCTTGGTGATCATCGCCCTGGCGGTGTTCACGGTCAGCTACCAGTCGCTGAAGGTAGCCCGCATGAATCCGGTTAAAAGTTTAAGAAGTGAATGACATAATGTGAAAGGTGAGACGTCAAACGTCAAACGTGAAAAGTATATCCGTTTCACTGTTCGACTGAAAGTAGAACAACATGTTTAAGCTCGAAAACACCATACAAACCTGGAAACGCCGGCTGCGAAGCAATCCCGCCTTCGAGGATGGAGATGTCACCGAGCTGGAATCACACCTGCGGGATGAGATCGATAGGCTGAAAGCGGAAGGACTCTCCGAAGAGGAAGCCTTTGACCGGGCAGCCGCGGAAATCGGCGAACCGGAACCGATCGGGGATGAACTGTACAAATCGCGGGCTACGCAAATGGCCGATCCGATTCCGCCCTGGAAGCAGAATGCCTGGTATCCCTCCTTGTTGCCAAATTACATCAAGGTGACCCTGAGAAATATCAAACGAAATCCGGTCTATTCCATTATCAATATCCTGGGCCTGTCCACCGGCATTGCGGTAAGTACACTTATTTTTATTTATCTGCAGTTCCAGCTTTCCTTCGACGATTTCCATACAAAGGCGGATCAGATTTACAGGCTGAACAAAGTGGTAACTCCCAAGACAGGGGGTACCGAGCTTCATGCAATCACTTCTGGCCCCATGGGCCCTCAATTGAAACGGGACTATCCGGAAGTTGATGGAGTTGTCAGGGTGTTGCCTTGGTTTGATGACGGATTGATATCGTTCGGGGAGGAACATCTCAAGATAGGTCAGTTTGTACTGGTTGACTCCACCTTTTTCAGGTACTTTGATTTTGAACTCCTGCGGGGCGACCCCGCTACGGCCTTGAAGAAGCCTCTCTCCATCGTATTAAGTGAGAAAATCGCCGATCGCTTATTCGGGGATGCAGATCCAATCGGAAAAACGGTAAAAGGGTTAAACGATCTGGACTATACCGTTACGGGAGTGGTGGAGAATACACCTGAAAACTCTCACATCACCTATGATGCGTTGATATCATGGTCTTCATCCGCTCCCTCTGCACTTGATTTCGGCTGGCTGGAAAACTGGTTTCCACAGGCGTTATATACCTATCTGATCTTGGAGGAAGATGTTGATGCAGATCTGTTGGAAGGAAAATTGACCGGCTTCATGAGCCAGCATTTTTCTGAACGGGCGGATCAGTATCAACTTTATCTGCAGCCGATGCAGGAGATCTATCTGCATTCCACGAAGATGCGTTTTACCGATCGGATAAGAACCGGCGATATAAAAAATGTTTATATTTTTTCCGCCAGTGCCTTGCTGATTCTTATCATCGCCTGTATCAACTTTGTCAATCTCACGACGGCCAAATCGATGGAAAGGGCTCGCGAAGTGGGAGTGAGAAAGGTATTGGGTGCCTACCGGAGACAGCTGGGACAGCAGTTTCTGGGTGAATCTGTCGTACTGACCTATATAGCAGTGGCAACTTCACTGGTTCTGATCCATGCAGGAAAACCGGTGCTCGACTACATCGGGGTCCCTGCGGAGATATCAAGTTATGCTGCGAATGCAGACCTGTTATATCTGCTGTTTGGGCTGGGACTGCTGATCGGTGTTATCTCGGGAATATATCCCGCTGTGGGATTGTCTCGCTTCAATCCGGTGAAGGTCCTTTACGGCCGGCTGTTTGGCGGAAAAAACAGTGAGGGAGTCGTCAGAAAAGGACTTGTGATCCTGCAGTTTTCTCTTTCCATAATCCTGATCGTCGGTACGCTGATAATCTATCAGCAGATGGAATTTATCAGCGAGAAAAACCTTGGCTTCAAAAAGGAACAGATCGTCGTGCTAACCATCGATGATACCTCCATCATGAAACAGGCCGAATCGTTCAAACAGGAGCTTCTTCGGCATTCCGCTATACAACGTATCGCGGCCAGCAACAGTATTCCCGGCACCGGATTTATGAGTTACAGTGTCAATCCAGAAGGTAAACAAGCAGATCAGAGCTGGACCGTCAACGTGCTGTTGCTCGGTGATGACGATTTCAGGGAAACATATGGAATCGGCATGGTATCGGGCCGGTTTTTTTCCGAGGAATATGCTGCCGACGATTCCAATGCGGTGGTGATAAATGAGGCACTGGTCAAAAGCCTGGGCTGGGAGGAACCGGTTGGAAAGCACCTTGAAATCCCGGGAGAGCTGCCAAACGGCCAGGTCATCGGCGTGCTCGAAAATTTTCACACCTCATCGCTGCACAAGCCGATCGAGCCGCTCATCCTATTCCAGGATAATAGATGGAACCTGCTGTCGGTGCGCATAGAGCCATCCGGCATACAGCAAACAATCGACTATATGAAACAAACGTGGAACAGATTTGAGCCGGCCTACCCGTTTGACTATTATTTTTTGGATGAACGGTTTGAGGCGTTTTATACATCCGAAAAGAAAATGCTCAGGGTGGCCGGACTCTTTGCCTTCTTGGCTATAGCGATAGCCTGCCTTGGTTTATTTGGCCTGGCCACCTACATGGTCAACAGGAGGACCAAGGAGATCGGGATCAGGAAGGTACTGGGTTCTACGGTCTTTAATGTGGTTAGACTCCTGTCCAAGGATTATATGATGCTGATAGGGATCGCGTTTATTATGGCAGTGCCGGTTTCCTATATACTTGCAAATATCTGGTTGAATGAATTTGTCTATCACGTCGAGATCGGTCTTATGCCGTTCGTCGTCGCCGCCCTGCTTACGATGGTACCGGCCCTGATCGCCGTATCCTATCAGTCGATTCGGGCAGCGACGATGAATCCGGTGAAGAGTTTACGAAGTGAATGACATAACGTGAAACATGAGACGTCAAACGTGAATCGTTGACTGAAAAAGATACCGGAGAAAACGGTCGTCAGCTTTTCAGCGATTTTAATTTCTTCATCCGCCGATCAAATAGATCGGCAAACAACTCGGCCGCATCCGGATCCATGTTGAAGTAGAGCGACGGTTCAATCAGTTCCACCTCCATCAGGGCGAAGGAACCATCGGAATCACGCACCAGGTCGATGCGCGAATAGAGGGGGGTGGGAGAGAGCGTTTCCAGCATCCGTTCGCCGATATCCAGCATCTCCCCGGTAGCTTCGGCGTTTTGCAGGATTCCGCCGTGCTCCTCCTGTACCCTGAAATCGTGTTCTTTGGGCGTTTTCAAAATGGCATGGCTGTATTTTTTATCAAAGTAGAATAGCGAATATTCGCCTTCGGAAATGATCCGATCCATAAAGGGCTGCACGATAAATTCCCTATGCCGGAATTTTTTCTTCAGCTCTGGAAGAAAGGAATGCAGGGTGTTGCGGTTCAGCCGGTAGGTGTCGTCGGCATTGGCCCCTACCACTGGTTTGATCACAATCTCCTCGGTGTTGAATTGTTCAAAGAATTTATCCGGGACCGCACTCCGAAAGTTATCACCCCTGAATGTCGGTACGATGGGGATCCCCCGTTTTTCAAGTTCGAACAGATAGCTCTTTTTGATATTCCACAGGACCAGTTTCAGGTCGTTCTCAAGATGGGCCGTCGACCGGTCGATGGTTCTCAGCAGATCCAGAAACCGTCCGGGATCGTCCTGGTAATCCCAGGGTGAGCGGATAATTACTGCCTCAAATTGATTCCAGTTAACGTCGGAGCTGCGCCAGGGGACCGGAATCGCCTTCCAACCCCGGTTCTTCAACGGTTCATGTAACAGATGATCGTAGGTGAAGAAACCATCGAGGTTTTTCATCGTAAGAAATGCTACCCGTTTCATCGTCAGCTACTCTGTCCTTCTAAAAATTTTGATTGCAAGGTAAGCGAATTAGCAGCAAAGGGAAATAGCAGAGCTCTATGTTGGAAAACAAGTACAAAGATTCTCCACTGGCCGCTCATTTCCTGATTGCGTTGGAAAACCATGAATGAAAAGGTGAAATATTTGCCATTTACGGACCCTGAACTGTTCGAATTCGCACACTTCTTGTATAGAAATGAACAAATGCGGATCGAAAATTGCGAAAAACAGCCTAAGGAGCACGCAATCAGATTGGTACGGTTATTGGAAGTACCCATATGACAGATATTTGTTACTGCAGAACATTTAAGAACGACAGTCAATCACGGATCAAATATTTCCCAAAATGATTTCCAATTTCTTCAAAATTGCCTCCCGTACCTTGTTGAAAAAGAAGGGTTATACCCTGATAAACATCGTCGGCCTTGCAGTCGGGATCGGCATTTTCCTTTTTCTGATTCTGTTGGACCAGTACGCACTGACCTTTGATGCGGCCCATGAGAAGAGTGAACGCATCTACCGTTTGGCCGACAAGGTCAAAACTCGTTCCGGCAGTATCGTGGATGCGGCTATTACGCCGGCCCCTTGGGGAGAAGCGATAGAAGAGGATTATCCTGAAGTGGAGGAGTCGGTCCGCTTTCTGGGAAGGTCGCGGGTGATAGAACGGGATGATAAAGTGCTGCCTTACGGAGTGACCTACGTGGATGAATCGATTTTCAGGGTCTTTACCTACCCGTTCGAGTTGGGGGATCCGCAAACAGCACTGCAAAAACCCCACAGTGTGGTACTGACCGATTTTGTGGCTGAAGCATTTTTTGGAGATGAGAACCCGGTGGGGCAAATTCTATTGATCGATGAAATTCCTCATGAAGTCACCGGCGTGCTGAAGGAATTGCATGACCAATACAGCTTCAAATTCAACATGCTTATCTCCTTCACCTCGCTGAATGAAAACAGCTATTCCGGGCTTAACAACTGGGAATCCCATAATCTGCATACCTACTTGCTGCTTAAGGAGGGAGCCGACGCGGTGAAGCTGCAGGATGGACTATTAAACTTTATCACAAAACAATTCGGAGAGGAGGGGCTTGAAAAGTATCAACCCCACCTGCAGCCACTGGAATCAATTTTTCTCGGGTCGGATCTGTTTGGCGAGCATGGTCAGACACTGGATGTAACCTATGTGTATATCTTTTCCGCCATCGGCTTTCTAATTCTGCTGATCGCGTGCATCAACTTCATCAACATCGCAACGGCCCGAGGTATGGAGCGGTCCAAAGAGGTGGGAATGCGTAAAGTAATGGGAGCCGGCCATACCCAGCTGATCCTGCAGTTCTTGGCGGAAGCGCTGATCCTGGCCGCTCTTGCCACCTTGGTGGCGACGCAGCTGGTTGAATGGGCGCTGCCCTGGTTCAACGATCTGGCCGAATGGAATGTGCAGATCGACTACGCTAACAATATGTTATACCTGGGGTCCATCCTGGGGGTCATACTGTTGGTGGGAGTGATGGCGGGAGGATATCCGGCCTTTTACCTCTCGTCATTTCGGCCC
>JAWVYR010000168.1:0-6205 GCA_033722635.1 Balneolaceae bacterium
TTCAGTAAAGAACGAATTGCTGGATTCACTCCAGTATAAAGTCGGCCGCGACTCCGTAATCGCCCTCTTTACGGGCGATCGTCAGCTTGATCTCTATCCCTATTACTGGCAGGTGAGTCATAATTTCAGCACAGTCAGCGGTGGTTCGCAAGTAACCGACGAAGTTCAAGAGCAATCGGGCGACCGCAGGAGGCTGAGGGTGAATCTGGGTACAAACGGTCGATTTGTCGAATTGTTAAATCCAACGGGATTTCTGCCCTCCAAGAGAGTGAACAGGAATGCGCTTCAATTCGTATTTGAGCCTGAAGCCGACAGTTCGGCATCATTTTTACCCTCCATCTCCGATTCAGTTCTGATCGATCAGCTCTACTTCAATTTTGAACGCAATGACCGCCGCCGTGGAGATGTAGATGATGCCATTGGAGGAGATGCCGATATGCTCTCCCGTCTGCAACAGGGATTTTCACATCGGTACACCCGGTCGCAGGCGCATGCACTGGCACGTTATTATCTCGAAAAATCTGCCTGGAGCGCTGCTAACTTTACCGTAGATACAACGGTGGTTCGAAGGGTAGGGGGGTTCAATGCGGCGCGGGTGCAGTTCACAGCGGCACAGCCGATCATCGGCCAGGATCTTAATCTGGCGGTTACGGTCGCTCCCACGGGAGAGCTTGTGGAGATGCAGGTCGATTACAATCCGGAGACCTTCGGAGAAGAGGATTTCAATGAAATCTGGATCTTTTTGCGGCTGATCATCATCGTACTGTTCGGTATCGGGGCCCTGGTAATTTTTTATATGCGCATCCGGGCCAGGGTGATCGACACGCGCTCGGCCCTTGTAGTTGCGATCATCGCAGGGATCATGATTCCGGCCGTCACCCTTCTTAGTGAATTGGACGACCCGGCGACACTCATGGAGGAGGGCAATTTTGACCTGTTTATACTGGCGGTCAACGTGGGTCTGGGGGCCGCCTTTGCCTCCATCGGGTATTTCGTGCTGGCCGCCATCAGCGACTCCATCACCCGGCAGTACTGGCCCAGCAAACTGGACTCGTTCGACTACCTTCGACAGGGGATGCTGTTCAACAAACCGATCGGGCAGACGGTGCTCAGGTCGGTATTGCTGATGTTTATCCTTGCCGGAAGCTGGTCGCTGCTACTGGAACTTTTTCCCCGGCTCTATATGAGCGTGCATCAGCCGATATTTCTGAGCGAGGGGGTCGTCTGGCCGCCGGTCTACCTGCTGTTCAACAACGGCTGGTTCAGCCTGCTCATCATTTTGGGCGTATTCTCCGTGGTTGCCAGCCAAACCTACGGGCAAACCGGTAACCGCTGGCTGGCCGGATTGTTTGCGGCGTTATCCTGCGGCATCATCACGGTCATACCTTCCTCCTATGGCCCCGACATGGAATCCTTCCTGATTTTTTCCTTAATCGGGCTGGTGCTGATGGTGATCTACCTGTTCTGGGATTTGCTCACGCTGTTGATCTCACACTTCCTCTTCATAACGCTGATATCCATCTCCACGGGTTGGATTGTTCAGAATTCCCCGGACATGTACGTATTTGTGATTTTTGTGGTGATGCTGCTGGTGTTGACGGCAGGCAGTGTCTTCGCGATCGCCATGGGGAAGGAGGAGAAGGCCCTTCCGGAATATGTGCCCGATTATATGGAGGAGCTTGCTCACGAGCAGCGTATACGTCAGGAGCTGGAGATCGCGCGAGAAGTTCAGCAGTCCTTTTTACCGGTTCGCAAGCCCGATTTCAAGACGATCGACCTTGCCGCCATTTGTAAGCCGGCCTACGAAACCGGCGGCGATTACTACGATTTCATTCCCCTTGACGATCACCGGGTGGCGGTAGCGATAGGGGATGTGAGCGGGAAGGGGATTCAGGCGGCTTTCTACATGACATTCATCAAGGGGATACTCCACAGCCTGTGCCGAGAGATATCTTCACCTGCCAGCCTGCTTCAAAAAGCTAATAAGCTGTTTTATGACAACGCGCCCCGGGGAACTTTCATCTCACTTATATTCGGGATAGTTGATACACGGGAACAGACCTTCCGTTTTGCGAGGGCAGGCCACAACCCGGTGCTGTTCCTGGAGGGTCGAAACGGTAATATTCGGGAGCTGCAACCCGATGGGCTGGGCCTGGGAATGACACCCGGCGAGAAGTTCGACAGCCAGATGAAAGAAGAAGTGCTTCCCCTGCAAAGCGAGGATCTCCTGGTCCTCTATACCGACGGGTTTATCGAAGCATTGAACCAGGCACATCAGTTCTATGGAACCAATCGCCTCACACAGATGCTTAAACAGAACCAGGATAAGCCGGCTGAACAGATTATCCGTTCGGTAATGCACGATGTGACCAACTTTGTCGGCAAAGCCAAGCAGCACGATGATATGACGATGCTTCTATTCAAAATAAAAAACGGCTAATATATTCCCGGATAGTACGTTACATGAGCGAAACAGAAACGATAGTACCCTTCATGAATCGAACTGTCCGATACCAAACAGCTGTCAACATACTGATCGTCCTGATCGTTTTGTTGCCCTCCACCTTGTTCAGCCAGGAAAGCAGCTCAACATCTGCGGATATGCAGTGGAACGACCTGAAAGAAGCCCAAACCGAAGCCCGGGAGCATGGTAAGAAGGTTCTCATATACAGCCGCGCGGAATGGTGTCATTACTGCAAAAAAATGGAAGATGAAGTGTTCCCCCGGCAGGAGATCCGCAATATGATGAAAAAGTATTTTTATCCGGTCATGATCGATATCGATTCGGATGCCCGTATTACGTTTAACGGGGAGACGATGACGGAGAACGGGTTTGCCCGCGAATTTCAGGTAAGTGCGACACCCACCCTGTTCTTTGTTGATGAGAAGGGGGAAATGCTGGGACGCCAGCCCGGATATATTCCCCCGGAAATATTTAAAAAGCTGCTCGCCTATATCGGTACGGAAGCTTACAGCGAGATGAAATTCAAAGAGTATCTGGAGAAAGAGCAGTAGCAGTATTGGCGGAATGCCGGCGTGTCATTCAATGCAGATGCTGTAACAGCCGCCGGATATTGCTATATTTACCCTGATAAAGTCAGACCAAGGCCAAAATTTATACTCTATGGTATTAAGCCAGGCTGTTGAAGATTATCTGAAGACCATATACAAGCTCGAGTCGGAGGGGGAAGGTGCGTCCACAACAAAGATCGCCGAAGCCATGAATGTTTCATCCGCTTCAGCCACCAATATGATCAAACGCCTTTCCAAGATGGGCTTGGTGGAATACCAGTCTTACAAGGGGGCTTCTCTCTCGACAGCCGGAAAAAAGATCGCTCTGGAAGTGATACGCCACCACCGGCTCCTGGAGCTGTACCTGCTGGAGGTGATGGGCTACTCCTGGGACGAGGTTCATGATGAGGCTGAAAAGCTGGAGCATCACATATCCGAACAGTTTGAGGAGAAGATTGCTGAACTGCTCGACCACCCCACTCACGATCCGCATGGCGATCCTATACCCACCAAGGAGGGGATTATGCCGGAGATGGAATCGTGTTCGCTGATCGATGCATCGGAAGAGCAAACCTATCTTGTGAGCCGCATCAAGGACCAGGACCCCGACCTGTTGCGATATCTTGAAAAAATCGGCCTGCTGCCAGGGGTGAAAGTCAGGGTCAAGGAGGTTGCTCCGTTCAAGGGACCGATCACGCTGGATATCGAAGACCGGGAACAGGCATTGGGCTACGAGGTTGCGGAGAATATCTTTGTAACGGAGATCTGATGGCTACCGGTGGATCTGAACAGGTGATATTTATTAAGAATATGGTCTGCCCGCGCTGTGTCATGGTGGTCCGGGATACCCTGAATGATTTGGGATTTGACGTTGAAGAGGTCGAGCTCGGCAAGGCGGTGGTCCGAAGTGCGGATGATGACTCACTCAGTGAGCTGCAGCAGGCATTGAATGAACATGGATTTGAACTCCTTCAAGGTCGGGAGGAGCAGATCGTCGAACAGATCAAAACCCGGCTGGTGGAGTATGTCAGGCGGTCGGAAATGAATAAAGAGATGCCCAAGATATCTACATTCCTCTCCGACCGGCTGCATCAAAACTATGCCTCCCTGAGCAGTCTCTTTTCAAAAAAGGAAAACATCACCATCGAAAAATATCTCATTCACCTCAGAATCGAACGGGTGAAAGAGCTGCTTTCCTATGAAGAACTGACGCTGAGCGAAATCGCATGGAAACTGAACTACAGCAGCGTCCAGCACCTCTCCAGCCAGTTCAAGCAGGTGACCGGCATGTCGGTTACCGACTACAAAAAAGCCAGCGATACATTCCGGAAACCCCTGGATTTCACCGATTAAAAAAATAGAAGATTTATCGAAAATCCTGTAAGTGAATCAATCAGGTAGTGGTTAGGTTTTAATGTTACAATCGATCATTAAAACTGGTGGAAAAGATGTTAAAACGGGATTTCGGTTTCCTGCTGATATCGGTGCTAACACTATTGCTGTTAATCTCCTGCCGGTCCCGGGAGCGTGCGGAGATGCACCGGCAGGAAGAACGAGCGATGCAGGCGGTCTATGACTCGGTGGAACACGACTTCAAAGATTTGATGCAGGCTTTCGAGACCGGCCGCGATACCATGCCGGCCGAGATTCAGCAGCTCTACGACCAGATGCTGCTTATGCACGGGCGGATGGACCGGATGCACCAACAGATGATGGGAGAAGGCGATCATATGATGGGAAGGGGTATGGAGCAACCCATGCCGATGCACCGCCAGACCCGCATGTCGAGGGACTGGTACCAACAGATGATGAGCATGCATGAGTCGATGATGGTTTGGCACCGGGGCAACGACCATCAGGAGATGGCCGACCGCCACCGCCGAATGATGAGCAGGTATCAATCCCTGCTGAGGGCGGTTCCGGAGGATGAGGAAACTGCAGTATCTGGGGAGGAACGGGGTACGGGAGCAGAAACAGCTTCGGTGAACGGTGAGCAGATTTTCGTTCAACAGTGTGCATCCTGCCATGGCTCCGACGGGATGGGTTCCGGAACCGTGTTTCCTCCACTGATCAATTCGGAGTGGATCATCACGCAGAATATCTCGATACCCGTTCGAATTCTGTTGCACGGCCTGAGCGGCGAGATAGAGGTGCAGGGCCGGACCTACCGAGGATCGATGCCCTCCTTTGGTGCCCGGCTTTCCGATGCTGAAGTTGCGGCTGTGATAAACCATCTGCGAAAACGCAGTGATGCGCAGGCTGAACCGGTTACCGCGGAGGAAGTGGCCGGCATCGCCAAAAAATTCAGTGACCGGGAGACCGCATGGAGTGCGGAAGAACTGCAATCGGATTTGAAGTGAATGCAGCCGTTCATACCGGTTAAAGAAGCACCATCGTGATGACACCTGGCAATGACAAAGCCCTTGATCATACCCGCAGCCGATACGACTTCATTGCTCCGCTCTACAACCTGATGGAGTGGCCCATCGAACGGCTCTTCTTCAGGAGGTGGAGAAAAATACTATGGGAACGGGTTGAAGGGCCTCGGGTGCTGGAAATAGGTATCGGGACAGGTAAAAACATACCCTACTATCCGGAAGGTGTCGAAGTAACCGGCATCGATATATCCAGCGGCATGTTAAGCAGAGCGGAGAAGATGGTCAGAAAAAGGGATATAGAGCATCTCTCACTGAAACGGATGGATGCACAGGATATGGATTTTGACAGTCATACCTTCGATCAGGTGGCTGCCACTTTTGCCTTCTGTTCCATTCCCGATCCGGTGCGGGGGCTTGAGGAAGCGATGAGGGTGACCAGGCCTGGGGGCAGGCTCTACCTGCTGGAGCATATGATATCCAAAAACCCGACGATTGCACGGATGATGAAATTTCTCGATAAACCATTTCACTATCTTTCGGGAGTCCACATCGCCAGGGATACGGTTCAAAACGTCAAAACCGCCGGCTGGGAGTCGGTTGAAGTCAAGGATCTGGTTCAAAATGGAATTGTCCGATTTATCACCGGGCGAAAGCGTTCATAACCTGTGCCGGTTTGGCGCATTTTAAAACTATATGCTAAACCGAGTAATGCTGATCCTCACCGGTTCTGACCTTGATGAGCCGCTGTACAGGCAATACGATGATCACGCCGTCGCCCCTGTGTCCGGTGCTGCCCTGCTTCTGGATGATTTCAA
>JAWVYR010000169.1:0-6157 GCA_033722635.1 Balneolaceae bacterium
ATCCGCACGCTCAGGATGGATCCCGGCCTGGACGATGCCATCTATGATGATTACAAGTTTACCCCCTTTCCACCCTATATCGAGCAGGATGAATCGCTGTCGGACGAGTATCAAACCGTCTATGCACAGGATCTGGGCAGCAAGGCAGCCCCTACGGCCGGGCTGCATTTCACCGACCAACTGATGGAAACAATCAGGAATAGCAATACCGTACACTGGGCAGAGCTGACCCTGCATGTGGGACTCGGCACCTTTGCGCCCGTCAAGGTGGAGAGGATCGAGGAGCATGTGATGCACAGCGAATGGTACGAGCTGGATGATGAAACGGTCGATCAATTGAACCGGGCGAAGCATCTGACAGCAGTAGGGACCACCAGTGTCAGGGTATTGGAGTCGTGTGTGAAGGATAACCGCAGGTATGAACCGGAGAAAGGAGAAACCGATATCTTTATCCGTCCCGGCTATTCATTCAGGGCGGTCGATGCGCTTATCACCAACTTCCACCTACCCAAGAGCACCCTGCTGATGCTGGTGGCTGCCTTCACGGGATATGACGAAATGCGCCGGATCTACCGGCATGCCGTCGAAGAGCAATACCGGTTTTACTCCTTCGGCGATGCGATGCTGATTCTGTAAAACAAGGTATATGTCGGTTAATTGATAGCGCGGGATTGGAATCTACACATATCTCAATCCTCTCACTCTTGAATACCGGATTTATATCAATCGTTTTAAAACTTATACCTGCTAAATCAATCCTCCTGTCCTCCTTCTCCAAGGAGGAACTTTCAATTCAATCCCAAAACCCGGGTTCAAAATTGGTGTCTTGGGGACTCCCTCTTGAAGAAGAGGGATATAGGGAGATTGAGGAACAAAAAATAAATTTATTGCGCCAACAAGGAATACAGATAACTAAATATTCTTAGCAGAAAAATATTTCCTAAGAGGATTCCTCATCTTTTTGCTCCTGCTGGGCCTGCTCCATCATCTGCTGCATCTCGGAGCTGTCCACCATCTTGATCTGGTTGCTAAAGGAGGTCTTCAGCTCTTCCAGGTCGTCTTCGCTGATCAGCTCGTCGATATCCTCGATTCCCACTTTGCTGAGCAGATTGTAGATCATGCGGTTGAAGAGCATCTGGTGGGCGGTCGAGCTGACCTGCATCAGCTGCTGCTGGGACACCTTGGCGCCGGAGAGCTTGATCTTATTGATGATCGGCTCCAGCATCTTTTCGACTTTCTTCGAGAGCTGCTTTTCAAGCTCCTTGGCTTCCTCGTTTTCCTTGCTGGTTATTTCATTTCCGGATGGATCGACTAATTTCATCTACTTTTCCTTTTTTGGTTCTGTTTTCCCGTTTTGGATATAGTTAAACAAACAGCAGGGGGATATCAATCCATGTTAATGTGAAAAGTGAAAAGTGAAAAGTGAAACGTAAGACGCAAGATACAAGATGCTAGAGGCTAGACGTGTTAAGTGAAAGATTGTAAGCTAGCTGCCCTAAGCTATCAGCTCTCGGATGATAATGCAGAAAGCTGACAGCTTTGTTTACCTTCTGAAATCCAGTTATACAGGACCTGTCTCTTTTCAAGTTGCCACTTAATGCCACTTAAGGAATGTTAAATCGGTACACTTCACCTATAGGGGATACTGCCAGATAGATCCAGCTGTTATCGAGGTCGACGGCGAGAGAAGAAAAAGAAAATCTCTTTTTTTCCGGCAGTTTGTAGATGCCTGTAATCCGACCCTCACTGTTAACCCGGACGATTTGCTGGGGATAGTCTCCCGCTGCATTCCACAACAGGAATACAGTTTTATTATTTATCGTCATATCATGAATATATCGAAGTATGCCAAATGCATTTTTGGATTCAAGTACACTTTCTGTGAAATTTTCGAAGATAAGCCGGTTGACCGGTAATTCGATAGTTTTCTCCCAATCCAGTTGGCCATTCCTATATTTATGCAACCGGCTATAGGATTTTAGGAAGACATAGAGCGAACCGTTCTTATAATATAAATTGAGATCATTTTTGATAGCGTCGGGTACCTTCCCGTCTGCGGCGCTTTTCAAAAACGCTTCGGAATCTGTGGTGGGCGGGGGATTTGTAGCCAATGCCTCACCGAAATAATATGCCGAATCAGTTTTCGTATTATGGTATCGTATTAGATTGCCTTGCTCTCCGTTGGCAACGGAGTAGTATTCGTATGGTTCGCCCGGTGAGACCGTTCCGAAAAATGATGCTCTTTCGGTAATATAATTGTGCAGAAAAGAACCGTCCAGATTAAACTGGTTGAAACGCATCATAGCCACATCATTCACACTAATCACCGAATCCACCACAAATAGACCCCGTGGCGCTACAAATTCACCCGGGCCCTTGCCTCTCCCGCCGAACGTCCGGTCGAGTTCGCTATCCGGTTTATATATCTGTACTTTATTCGTTTTGGTGTCCAATATGGCCAACCTTCCATCCGGCAGAACTTCCATGAAATCGGGTCTGTTCAACGGGTGGTTTTCCACCGAAAGGAAAAGCTCAAGGCTGTCGACTATTTTCGGGTCCGGCAGCGATTTTCGGTCCATGCCGGGATTACTACAGCCGGCCATCACCAGCATGAAGGGTATTATTAACCACAGTGTTTTATTCATACACAGGGTAAAAGTTTCTGGAATAATATAGGTAGCCAGTACCTGTAATTCCCAATTCCCAAATGCTAATTCTTAATTCCCACTTCTACTCCTCAAACACCAGCCCGCCCGGATCAGCACCCAGCTCCTTCAGATACTGTTTCATATCATCGACAAAATCCGGAGTCCCGCAGATATAAAAGGGCTGGTTGTAGTCGTCGATATGCTTCTCCAGGAACGCCTTATCGATATAGCCGTTCAGGTACTCATCGGTCTCCTGCCGGGTGATCACATTGATGAAATCGTCGCCCAGCATCTCCCGGAACTCCTCCTCCAGGATAATATCCTTTTCGGTTTTGTTGGAGAAGATCAGCCGGTTGCCGTTAATTTTATCGTCCGTGTGAAGCTTCCTCAATATGGCAATAAACGGTGTGACTCCGGCGCCACCTGCCAGAAACACACCCGGCCCTTTGTACTGAATGGCTCCCCACGGGTTGCCGATCAGAAACTGGTCGCCCTCCTCGAGCTGCCCGATCTGTTCGGTCACCCCATCATGCTCCTCATAGATCTTGATGGTAAACTGCAGGTAGGGATCCTCATTCAGCGAGGTGAAGGTAAAGGGACGTTTTTCATCCTTCCACCCCTCCTTGTTGATCGAGACCATCGTAGCCTGGCCGGGGGTGAACTCATAGCCTTCCGGCTTTTCAAAATCAAACTGCCTGACGTCATGAGTGACCGGGCGCGCGTTCTTTATGGTTACGGTATGAGACATGGTTTTGTAGTAGTTCTATAAAAGTTTCAATTCTTTAAAGGGGCAGACCGTTTTGAATAGTTGAATTTTTATTTCAAGTGCTTTTCAAAGAACACCACCGTCTTCTTCCAGGCATCTTCAGCCGCCTTCTCGTTATACCGGTTGCCGGACGGGTTGGCGAAAGCGTGGCCTGCGTTTTCATATATATAGACGTTCACGGTTTTATTCAGCGTCTTGAGCGTGGACTCAAATTCCCTTACCTGGCTTGGGGGGATGCCGCGGTCCTCCTCGCCGAACAGACCCAGGATCGGCATATCCAGCTTCATCAGCTGCTTGGCATCGGTCACCAGCCGGCCGTAGTAGATTACCGTGGCATCGATCTTCTCCGGCATCGCCAGGGCGGTCTGCAGCGACCAGCCGCCGCCGAAACACCAGCCGATGGTTCCCACCTTGGTCGCGTTTTGCTGTTCGGTGAGGTAGCTGTAAGCCTGCTCCAGGTTGCTCACGGCCTGACCCTGATTGACCGACCGGGCCAGCGTAGAGGCCTTATCCGAGGTCTCCGCCACCTCTCCCTGATATAGATCCACAGCCAGTGCCCGGTATCCCTGGCCGGCCAGCCGGCGGGTCATCATCCGTATGTTGTCGTTGAGCCCCCACCATTCATGAATCACGATGAGGCCCGGTAGATCCCCCTCAGCATCTTCGGGTTCTGCAAAATAGCCGGTGATCTCCTTGCCATCTACCGTGGCATAGGTAACGGTTTCGGTTGCCACCTCTGAATTCTGTTCAATCTCTGCAGCGGCGTTGGCCACCGGCTGATCGTTTTCGTGCTCCATCTCCATACGGTCGATGAAGTCCGCCTTTTCGCCAGTGCAGCCGGCGACCAGTAGTATAATTAACAGATACAGTGAATACTTGACTGATGAGTCCATTGAATATGATGTTTTATTTCGGTTCATTAAACTAATTGAAATTCGGCCGTAAAAGTTGCATCAGTTTGAAACTCGGGCATGCGCATATCAAAGTCAGGGATCTCGACCGGTCGGTTGAGTTCTACACTACACTTTTCGATTTGGAGATCACCGAACGGGTCGGGGAAAAGTTCGCCTTTCTGACCGGCGGTGGGATGCACCACGAGCTGGCCCTGCAGGCCGTCGGAGAAGATGCGCGGACTCCCGGACCCGGTACTGTCGGGTTATTTCATATCGCTTTTGAAGTCCCGGATAAACAAGTTTTCGCCCGAAAATACCAGCAATTGAAGGAGAGGGGCATACAGCCGTTTACCATCGACCACCTGATCAGCTGGGCGCTCTATTTCGATGATCCAGACGGCAACGGGCTGGAGATCTACGTCGATACACGGGAGCAAAGGGAAGGGAAAAAATCCTGGAAGGGGATGAACCGGGCGCTGCCGGAGAAGAAGATCCTGGCAGTGCTGGAGTAGCTGATGATCCCGTCGGAGGGCTCAAAACCCGTCCAATTTCTTACGAATTGTGCCCGACATAAAACCCAATCCCGTATAACCGATAATCAGTGACCGATACCCATTTAACGACCCACCTACTCCGGCACGATCCTCACAATTCCGTTTCCTTCGGTGGCTATATAGAGATAGCCGTCCGGCCCCTGCCGCACATTGCGGACCCGTCCGATATCCCGGAACAGGATCTCATCACCGGTGACGGTGTCGTTCTCGATACGGCACAGCACCAGGTAATTGAACTTGAGGGAGCCCACCATCAGGTGCCCTTTCCATTCGGGGTAGCGGTCGCTGGTGATGAAATCCATCCCGGAGGGGGCGATCGAGGGATCCCAGTACCACTCCGGCTGTTCCATGCCGGCCCGAGCGGTATCCTCGGCGAATTCGGTGCCGTTATAGTTGATGCCGAAGCTGATAATCGGCCAGCCGTAGTTTTTCCCTTTCTCAATACGGTTTACCTCATCACCACCACGGGGGCCATGTTCATGGATCCAGATCTCGCCGGTTGATTCCCGCAATGCCATCCCCTGGGGGTTGCGGTGGCCGTAGGAGTAAATCGCCTTCACCGCTTCCGGATTATCGACAAAGGGATTGTCTTTCGGGATGCGGCCGTCGTCATGCAACCGGTAGATTTTGCCGTTGTCTCGGGTGATATCCTGCGGATTCACTTCCCGGTTACCCCGGTCGCCGATCGAGAAGTAGAGATAGCCCTCCCGGTCAAATTCCATACGACCGCCGAAATGCTGTCCGCGACGGCTGTTGGGCTCAGCCTTGTATAGTATCTGCTGGTCGATCAACCGGTTGCCATCCAGCCGGGCCCGTATGATGGCGGTGTTGGCGCCGGACCCCGGGCCTTCCGGGCTGGAATAGGAAATATAGATCCAACCGTTCTGCTCATAGTCGGGATGTAGCTGCAGGTCCATCAGGCCGCCTTGCCCGAAGGCGTCGATCTCCGGCAGCCCCTCGATCGGATCGCTCAGCGAACCGTTGCTGAAGCGGTGAAGCGTGCCCGAACGCTCGGTGATCAGCAGATCGCCATCGGGCAGCCATACCATGCCCCAGGGGACCCGCACACTGGTAACCACGGTTTCCACACGATATTTCTGGTCGGATATCTGGGCACTGCAATCGGAAGGCAGCATGATTGAAGTACTAAAAATTATAATTGCGAGAAGAAAAAGAAACTGCGGAGTATTCATCGGGCCATTATTTAATTTTATATGAATGCAATCGGTAATTATATGCAAACCAGACAGTTTTATCATCCGATTCGTTCAATCCGGAATCCACCGGCTTCCCAAG
>JAWVYR010000170.1:0-6107 GCA_033722635.1 Balneolaceae bacterium
CGCATCTATATAAGCGAGGAGGGCATTAACGGCACGCTGGCAGGAACACCCGATCAGGTTGATGCATATAAGAAGCACCTAACCTCGAGGCCCGGATTCGAAGAGATCGATTTCAAAACCGATGCTTCCGATTATATTCCGTTTCCGAGGCTGATCTGCAAAGTACGCGATGAGATCGTCTCCCTGCATGTAGCTGAAATCGACCCGGATGAGGGGGGAGCCCACCTGGAGCCCGGTGAATGGCGCGAGACCCTTGAGAGCGAAGAGGACTACCTGCTGATCGATGTGCGGAATGATTATGAAACCGAGATCGGCCATTTTGAAGGAGCGGTGACCCCGGATGTGGAGAATTTTTACGACTTTCCCGAATGGCTGGACAGCCTTGAGGCGGACCGGGACAAAAAAGTGCTGATGTACTGCACAGGCGGGATCCGATGCGAGAAGTTTTCAGCCCTGATGAAGAAAAAGGGCTGGAAGGATGTGAACCAGCTGAAAGGGGGGATCCTTCGGTATGCCAAGGAGGAGGGAGGCAAGCATTTCAAGGGGAAATGCTTTGTATTTGACGACCGTTTGGTGATTCCGGTTAATGAGGAGGAGATGGATCCGATCTCCCGATGCGAGATCACCGGCAAGCCGGCCGATACCTATATCAACTGTGCCAACATGGAGTGCAACAAGCTATTTATTTGCTCCGAGGAGGGCGCGCGCATCATGGAGGGCTGTTGCAGCGAGGAGTGCCGGCAGAGCGAATACAAGCGCCCGTTCGACCCGGAGAATGCGTTTCGCCCCTTCAGGAAATGGTACCACTATTTCGAGGAGGATTTTAAAGACCGGGACCTGGAAAGCCGAGAGGATTGATCAGGCAGCCAGCCCGTCCAACCGGTTCATGATGCTGCGCACCATGGCATCGCAGCGGGCCCCCTTGAAATCGAAGATGTCGATTTCACGAACCCGTTGTTCCAGCAGATCCCGTAGTTTGCTCTTAGCCCGGTGCAGCCTCACCTTCACATTGACTCGGGTGATGCCAAGACATTCGGCTGTCTCGCGCGTGTTCATCTGTTCCACCTCCCGCATGATGAATACCGACCGGTATTTGGATGGGAGTGCATCCACCGCCTCTTCGAGCAGCTTTTTCATATCCTCCCGGATGGCCTGATCTTCCGGATCGTCCGATTCCGTCACCTGCCGGCGGTCGGCGTGATCCTCGGCGGTGTGCCATTCCGAATCGTCGAAGTGATTTTGTTGGTTCCGCTGTTTCAAAGCCTCATTTATGGCTATTCGTATGAGCCAGGTCGAAAACCGGGCCTCTCCCCGAAACTGCTTCAGATTTTCATAGGCTTTCAGGTAGGTGGTCTGCAGTACATCCTTGACCTGATCCTCATCGTTGAGATAGGAGCGTATAATGCGAAACAGCTTCTGGTTGTATCGGCGGAGGATTACCTCGAACAACGAGGTGTTGCCCTGTACCACCATATCGACGATCTCCTCATCACTGTAGGATTCATACTCCGGATGAACCACAAAGCCGCGGTCATCCCGGATAACGGTCGCATTGGCACCGGAATTCATCATTCTTTCAGTTTGTAACGTTTGTCGGCTGTTTTAGATCTAATGATAAATAAGCCGTTGCTAACAATCCACAGAAGGAGAAAACATGTTGATTACAACCATTGTACTTTTCGCTTTGGCCGCACTGCTGGGGCTGATCCTTATAACCCGCGTTCTTAAAGAGGAGGAAACCCCCAAAGCAGTGGTTTACAGCCATGGAGCCGCCGCAGCCGTGGCCCTGGTGCTGCTGATCCTTGCCTATATGAATCAGGGAGATTCCCTGCTGCTCACCAGCACACTGATATTTGTGGTGGCTGCGCTGGGCGGCTTTATAATGTTTGGGCGCGACCTTTCAGGGAAGGCGATTCCAAAATGGCTGGCAATCGTACATGCACTTGCCGCCGTCACAGGATTTGTACTGCTGCTGGTGGCAGCTTTTTCATAACGACCGGTTGCTCAAACAAAGTAGGATGCCGTGAATCGTTTTATCAAGGAACTGCTCCGGGGACGGATCTTCGGGCACCCCATCCACCCGATGCTGGTTCACTTTCCGACAGCTCTGTTCATATCCAGCTTCCTGTTGGATCTGCTCAGCATATACAGCAGAGAACTCTCTTTTGTCCATGCTTCCTTCTACTGCCTTTGCATCGGTTTGGGAGGGGGTGTGTCGGCTGTGTTATTCGGTGCCATCGATTACCTGAAGCTGACCGATGACGACCGGCTTTTCGCCAAAGCATCCAGGCATGCCGGTATTCAGCTGTTGGTGATGATCCTGTTTGGAACCCTGACCCTGCTCCGATGGCGGAAATATCCGGAATCGACTTTTCCCGACTCAATCGAAGTCGCTATATCCGGTATCGGTGTACTGCTGCTTCTCGTCGGCAATTTTATAGGGGGAGATTTGGTATTCAAAGACAGGGTGGGCATCGATCATACGCCAAAAGAGGACTGATTATCCTTTGAAGAAAGCCCGGGCGATCGAAGCAAATCTGGCTGGCTGGTCCAGAAAAGCATAATGTCCGGCATTCTCGATCACTACCAGGGCCGCATTTTCGATCCCTTCCTCCATGCGCCTTCCCTGGTACAGCGGGGTGGCCTGATCCTCATCACCCCAGAGGAGCAGTACTTCGTTTTCGATTTCGGGCAAACAGGATTCGAGATATTCGTTGACTGTTTTTACGAACGTCTCCCGCATTACCCCCGTGAGCCGGCGATAGTCGGAGGAACCCAGCGATTTCCACAGCTTGGTTTCCCGGAGTCGCGCCAGCGCTTTCTCCTTCGTGTTTTTCGGCAAAAGCAGGAAGGGAGCTTTGAGAAGCTTCGCCGTATACTTTTTCATGATATAGCTGAAATTCCTGCGGGGTTTCATGCCGGCGCCGGCGGTGATCAGTATTTTATCGATAAAGGATTCAGCATCTTCACGGGCTGCGAGTTTCAGTGCGATCCGCCCGCCGAAAGAATGGACCAGCAGATCGATCCTGTTCAGTTCAAGGTCTCGAACAAACCGGAGGATGAAATCGGCATAGTCGTCGACACTCCATGGTTCAGTCGGAGGGTCGGACTGTCCAAATCCCGGCAGGTCCACCACATAGCAGGTTCGAAGATCGGTGAGATTTTTCGCCAACGGCATCATCAGCTCTCCGCTGCTGCCCCAGCCGTGCAGCATCAGCAGGGGTTTGCCTGTACCCGACCTGCGGTAGGAGAGGGTGATATTGCCGTATTGATATGTCAGCAGTTCAATCATGGTATTTCTACTTCGCCAGCTAAACTCCAACAATAGCACGTATCAATCAAGAAAAAAAGGATCGGTTTTATCAAAACTGTAAGGAAACCCTTCCGGATCGATCTATTAAGTAGAGGAGAACTTTTATACGGTGATCTGTGATGAAGCGGCGATTTTACTTCTGGCTGGAAAAACTGCAGATACCGCCCGAAGAGCGGGTGGCCATTTCGGTATTGATGCTGCTGCTGATGTTGCTGGTGTGTCTGAACTGGTGGCTTCAACCCGCGCCGAACTATTCCGAGGCCCACTACCGCGAGCTGGAAGAAGCCTTTTATACACGTTCACAGATGGCTGATGGGATAGTTAACGGTGAGGTCGATCCCCCTTCAGCCTCCGACAGGGAGAGTACCGAACCCGACTCCGATGCCGGATTTAAAAAGAATTCCTCATTGAGCAATAATTTGGATAAATTATCTACACATGAGTCTGCAGGCGGCAAACCGGTCGATATCAACAAAGCCAATGCCGAACAACTGGAGTCGCTGCCGGGTATCGGGCCGGTATATGCCGAACGAATTATCCGATACCGCCGTAAGCACGGGCCGTTTACCACCGCCGAGCAGTTGCTTGAGATCAAGGGGATCGGTAAAAAACGGCTGGATAAATTGAAACCTTTTATAAAAGTTAATCATTAGATAGCAACCCGTTTCACCAAGCAGGTATGGCAAACCGAATACTCTGGGCTGATGACGAGATTGATCAGCTCAAGCCGCACATAATATTCCTTGAAAACAAGGGATTTGATATCACGCCGGTGACCAACGGCCACGATGCGGTCACCCTGATCAGGGAGCGCCTGTTTGATATCGTGTTCCTGGATGAGCAGATGCCCGGCATGGATGGGCTGGCCACCCTCCAGAAGATCAAATCGGCCCAGCCCTCCCTTCCGGTGGTGATGATCACCAAAAGCGAGGAGGAGTCGATCATGGAGGATGCGATCGGCGGAAAGATCTCCGATTATCTCATCAAGCCGGTAAACCCGAACCAGATCCTGCTCACCGTCAAACGGATCCTGGATCGAAAGCGCATAAGAAATGAGAAGTTTGCCCAGACCTATCTCAGGAATTTCAATAGGATATCGGATAAAATCAGGAAGGATACGCGGTGGGATGAATGGATAAAAATCTATCAGCAGCTCACCCGCTGGGAGATCGACCTGGAATCGGGTGATGAATCGCTGCAGCAGGTGCTGTCTGATCAGCAGCAGGATGCCAATAAAATGTTCGGGCGTTATATCGAGGAGTATTACCCAATATGGCTGACCCAGCAGACCCCGGAGCGCCCGGCGCTTTCCACCGATATCATGAAGGAATATGTGATTCCTCATGTGGAAAACGGGCAAACCACCTTCTTCTTTGTGATCGATTGCCTGCGTTACGACCAGTGGCTGGTATTCGAAGATCTGCTGAACGATCACTTCAGCATCGATACCGATTTTTACTATTCGATACTACCCACCGCAACTCCCTACTCCCGGAATGCGATATTCTCCGGTCTTTTTCCGCTTCAGATAGAGGAGGCCTTCCCCGATCTGTGGGTCCAGGATGAGGATGAAACCTCCCTCAACCAGTTTGAACAGGAGCTGCTGGAAAACCAGCTTAAGAACAGTGGGCTGGATATCAATTTTAAATATGAAAAGATCCTGAATGCAGAGGAGGGGCGCAGAGTATCGGACCGGATCATGAACTACACCCAGTCTCCTCTCAGTACCTTTGTCTATAATTTCGTAGATACCCTGGTGCATTCTCGGTCTGATTCGGAGGTGCTAAAGGAGATCGCTCCCGATGTAGCAGCGTTCAGGTCGCTAACCCAAACCTGGTTCCAGCATTCTTCGCTGCTGCAGATGCTCAAGCAGCTCGCCGAACAGGAAGTGGTGGTGGTCATCACCAGCGATCACGGGTCGGTCAGGGCTCTTCGCGACACCAAAGTATACGGCGACCGGGATACCTCCACCAATCTGCGATACAAGTTCGGGCGGAACCTCAAGGCCAGCGAGGACTGCGCTATCTTCGTTGACGATCCCAAAAGCTACTTTCTTCCCACCCCATCGCTCGTCAATAACTACATCATCGCCAAGGAGGACTATTATTTTGTCTATCCTACCAACTACCGCCGGTACCAGAACCGGTACAAAGATACCTTCCTGCATGGCGGCGCGAGCATGGAGGAGATGATTCTTCCTATAGCGACACTGAGGCCCCGTTCCATGTTTGCCGAAAATTAAACTGGTATCCCCATCCTAAGTCATTTATTTTCTTAGCTCATGAAAACGGATACCATGCCAAGGGAAAAGATCACACATTCCGAAGAGGAGACCCTGGAGCTGGCCCGGCGGTTTTCGGAAAATCTCGGGCCGGGCGACGTGGTCTGCCTGGAAGGGGAGCTGGGGGCCGGCAAAACCCGTTTTGTGAAGGGGATGGCCCAACATTTCGGGATCGATCCGGCCGACGTGCAATCTCCTACCTTTACCCTGATCAACGAGTACAACGGGCGGATTCCTCTTTATCATTTAGACTGCTACCGTATGAATAGGCTCGAGGAGGCCCTGGAGATCGGTGCTGAAGAATATTTTTACGGAGAGGGCGTTTCCGTAATCGAATGGCCGAAATTGATAGCATCGATCATTCCTGAAGGCGCCCACTGGATCGAAATAACCGCGATTGGTCCTTCCGAACGGAAAATTACATTTGACAACAAACAAAATTAATGTGATATATTTGTTTAGTTATGTCAGTGAACAGAAGATTATCATATCGCCTTGACCGCCTGCCGGTCA
>JAWVYR010000171.1:0-6079 GCA_033722635.1 Balneolaceae bacterium
AGTGGTTGGAGCTGTTAAAGTTATCCAGGAGGTGCTGCCGAATCTTAAAAAAGCGGAGCAACCGTCGATCATATTGTTCTCCACCGTGGCTGTACAGCAGGGATTGAATTATCACTCCCAGGTCGCCTCCTCCAAGGGGGCTGTGGAGGGTCTGGCACGGGCCCTGGCGGCTGAGTTCGCTCCGGAGATCCGGGTCAACTGCATCGCCCCTTCCCTCACAGACACGCCCATGGCCTCCTCGCTGCTGAACAGTGAGAAAAAACGGGAAGCCAATGCCGACCGCCACCCGCTTAAACGGATCGGTACGGCCCGGGACATTGCGAATATGGCGGAGTTTCTGCTCAGCGGGAGATCCGGATGGATTACCGGGCAGGTGATGCACGTCGATGGAGGTTTATCCAGTCTTAATATTTAAATTGAGTTTAAGTAATGAGGATACTTCTCACGGGCGCAACAGGTTATATTGCTAAGCGATTGCTCCCCGTTCTGATTGACGAGGGGCATCAGGTGGTTTGTTGCGTACGTGACAAACGCCGCTTTGATCACACCCGCTACCCGTCCGGCCAGGTTGAAGTGGTGGAACTGGATCTGCTTGAACCGGATACCCTGGATGCGATCCCCGAGGATATCGACGTCGCTTATTACCTGGTGCATTCGATGTCGACCTCCCAACAGGATTTCGAAGAGCTGGAGCGGGAGGCGGCCGAAAACTTCAGAGCCCGGATGGAGCAAACCGGCGTTCAGCAGGTGATCTACCTGAGCGGGATTGTGAACAGCGAGGAGTTATCCAAGCACCTCCGATCCCGCAAACAGGTGGAGGAAATTCTGGCATCAGGCCGTTTTCATCTGACTACGCTGCGGGCAGCCATCATCGTGGGTTCCGGGAGCGCCTCCTTCGAGATCATCCGCGACCTGGTTGAAAAACTGCCCGTCATGATCGCCCCGAAATGGGTGAGTACCGAAACACAGCCGATCGCCATCCGCAATGTGATCGAATACCTGAGCGGCGTGCTGCTGTGCGAAGAGACCTATGACCAAAGCTTCGATATTGGCGGACCCGATATTCTCACCTACGAGGAGATGCTCCTGAAGTTCGCGGAAGTTCGCAATCTCAAGCGCAGGATCATATCGGTACCGGTGATGTCGCCCCGCCTATCCTCCTACTGGCTTTATTTTGTCACCTCCACCTCCTACCGGCTGGCGGTCAACCTGGTTGACAGCATGAAGGTAAAGGTGGTTGCCGGCGAAAATCGCCTGCAGCAGATACTGGGAGTGGATCTGATCCCCTACAAGGAGGCGATACGGATGGCATTCGACAAGCTGGAGCAGCAGGAAGTGGTCTCCAGCTGGACCGACGCCCTCTCCAGCAATACCCTGAAAGAGGGCATATCGGATTTGATGGAGGTTCCCTCCTACGGCTGCTTCAAAGACAGCCGCGCCCACGCCATCACCGACCGTGCAGAAGTTATCGACAGGATATGGTCGATCGGCGGCAAAACCGGCTGGTATTACGCCGACTGGCTCTGGGCGGTTCGCGGATTTATCGACAAGCTCTTCGGAGGGGTGGGCCTGCGCAGAGGCCGAAAAAGCAGCAGCGAGCTCACGGCGGGCGATTCCCTGGATTTCTGGCGGGTGCTCTATGCCAGCCGGGAAGAGGGTCGTCTGATGCTCTATGCGGAGATGAAGCTGCCCGGTGAAGCCTGGCTGGAATTCGACCTTACGGACGAGACCCTGCACCAGATCGCCACATTCCGGCCGCTGGGAGTACGGGGTCGGCTCTACTGGTACCTGCTGTATCCTTTTCATTCACTGATCTTTGAAGGGATGCTTCGAAACATTGCAAACACCGGCAATCAACGAACATGAGTTCCATTTCCCTGATATTCCCGCATCAACTTTTTGAAGATCATCCGGCTCTGGAGGCGGAGCGAAAGGCACTGCTGATCGAGGAAACGCTGTTTTTCAACCAGTTCCGATTTCACAAAAAGAAACTGGCCTTTCACCGCGCCTCGATGCGATGGTACGCATCACATCTGAAGGATCAGGGATACGATATCGACTATATCGACGCGCAGGATGAGCTTTGCGACATCCGTAAGCTGGTGCCTCAACTCGGCGAGCAGGGAATCCGGGAGATTCACTATGCCGACCTCGCCGATGACTGGCTCAGGCAAAGGCTGGATCAGTCCGCGGAAGATGAATCGATCGAACTGATGGAGCATGACACTCCGATGTTCTTCAACAGCAGGATGGAGATCCGGGACTATTTCGACCAACAGGATTCCTACAACCAAACCGCCTTCTACCGTCAGCAAAGGAAAAAGCTCGGCATCCTGATCGATGAGGAACAAAATCCGGTCGGCGGCAAGTGGTCGTTCGATCCTGAAAACCGTTCGAAATATCCCGCTGACAGAGAGCCGCCCGAACTCTCCTTCCCTGCAGAAAATGAATACTACAAGGAGGCCCGCTCCTGGGTCGAAGAACATTTTAGCGACAACTACGGCCATATCGACCCCGAGCTGCGTTACCCGATAACCCACGGCGATGCAGAAACCTGGCTGAATCAATTTCTTGAAAACCGGTTTCAGGCCTTCGGCGACTACCAGGATGCGATGGTTCGTGATGCAGCCTTCCTGCATCACAGCCTGCTCTCCCCGATGCTGAATTCCGGCCTGTTGACACCCAAAAAAGTGGTCCACGCAGCGTTGGACCATGCGGAGAACCATGAGATCCCCCTCAACTCCCTGGAAGGATTTATACGCCAGATCATCGGCTGGAGGGAATTTCTTCGAGGCGTATACGAACTGGAAGGGCGGCGGGAGCGCACTGAAAACTTCTGGGGATTCGAGCGCACGATTCCGGAAACATTTTGGACCGCCGAAACCGGCATTACCCCGGTGGACACCGTGATACGGCGGGTTCTGGATACCGGCTACTGCCACCATATCGAGCGGCTGATGGTTCTCGGCAACTTTATGCTACTCTGCGAATTTGATCCCGACGAGGTGTACCAGTGGTTTATGGAGCTCTTTATCGACGCCTACGACTGGGTGATGGTACCTAATGTATACGGCATGAGCCAGTTTGCAGATGGCGGCTTGATGTCGACCAAGCCCTATATCAGCTCCAGCAATTATATCAACAAGATGAGCAATTTCGAAAGCGGTGAGTGGGAGCAGATCTGGGATGGGCTGTTCTGGCGGTTCATGCACCGTCAGCGAGACTACTTTGAGCAGAATCCCCGGATGCGGATGCTGGTGAGCACATTGGACCGGATGGACGATAAAACGATTGACCGGCATATCGAAAATGCCGAACAATATCTGGAAAGTATTTGATATTCGAATAATGTATTTTAAGCGGTCCACCCGGCCCAGGGTTTTATCTGGCCTGATCGCTGAAGAAATCGCTTCATGAGATCATATTTTTTCATCTTACTTTTAACCATGACCTCGTGCCAACCCGATCAACCGATGAAAACCGGCAGATGGAATGGACATCTAACCCCGATGCACCATCCAGAGATGAAAAACCCGGTGATGTTCGACGTATCATACGACATTGATAATTTAGAAATGACGCTGACCGGTCCCGGAGGTGAACCGATTCAAACGCGCAATGAGCGCGTAAAAAACGATACCCTCCATTTTGAGTTTAATGAACCGGAGGAGAATGTGTTGTTGAAATGCAGGCTTGCCAGAACGGAGAAGAAAAGCTTCAACGGGAAATGCACCGACCCCTCCGGCCAGTGGGCTCGTTTCACTATGAATTCCCCAAATTGACCTGTTAGAATTGCGATCATGGATTATATTGATCCCCAAATAGAAACCGAGCGTCTGTATCTCAGGAAACTTGAGAGAGCGGATGCCGAAACCATTTTCGAGATCTTCTCCGATCCGGAGGTTACCCGGTATTGGAGCTTCCCGGCCATGAAGGACAAAAATGATGCGATATCATTTATAGATGAAACCCATAAAGGGTTTGATAACAATAGCTTACTTGAATGGGGAATCGTGAATAGAAAAAGCGGCACACTGATCGGAACCTGTGCCTATGCCTCCTGGGATCCGGCCCACCGGCGGGCCGAAATCGGCTTTGCCCTGCACCGGGATGAATGGGGTAAGGGATTTATGAAGGAACTGTTGCGGTCATTTTTACCATTTGCGTTCGACAAGCTTGACCTGCACCGCATCGAGGCCGATGTAGATCCCCGAAACCTCCCCTCTATTCACCTGCTGGAGCATTTCGGGTTTCGGCGGGAGGGCTATTTGAGAGAACGGTACCTGTTGAACGGTGAAGAACAGGATGCCCTGTTATACGCTCTACTGAGGAAGGATTTCACCAATTGAATGGAAATAGGTAGCCCGACGATGAAAATACGGCGATTTAAAAATTCGGATGTGGATCAGATAGCAAGACTCTACCACGAGACCATTCGCACCGTAAACTCAGCCGATTATACGCGTCGCCAGTTGGAGGCATGGGCGCCCGATGACCTTTATTTCAGGGATTGGGCCAAGGAGTGCGGCAGCAAATACACTGTGGTTGCCGAAACAGATGGCCAGGTTATAGGGTTTGCCGAACTGGAGGATAACGGCCATATCGATTGCTTCTTCTGCCACAAGGATTACCAGCGCATGGGGGTGGGACAGGCGCTCTACAGGGCCCTTGAAAAATATGCTGAACGCCGGGGTCTGGAATCGCTCAGTGCCGATGTCAGCCTGACCGCCCGGCCCTTTTTCTCCCGCATGGGATTTGAACTGGAAAAAGAACAGACCGTAACAACCAGAGGGGTAAAATTTATTAATTATCTAATGACTAAGATGTTATAAATTACCTTCTATCAATTAATTAATTATTTTTTCTATAACTATAATAAATATATAAACAACCCGATAGTTGCGCGGGGTTTTACACTTCAGTTTAACGGTAAATCTGCATATTTTAATTGTTTGTGGTCTATCATTCGATCGCAACAACAGGTAAAGAGAGGAACAGACGCAACCCGTTTGATATGAATGAAAAAGAACGAAAAAAGCTGATAGAGCAGAAGGAGAAAGAATTGCTTTTTGATGTCAACAGGGATCTACGAATAGAACAGCATAAAAAGGATATAGAAGAGGTCAAGGAGCAATTCGAAAATCGCTATATCAAATCGGCCATTATCCTTTTTGTCACGGTGGGTATATTGTATATACTGATCTTCATGGGAAAATATATCATCGTTAAAAGTGCCGCTTTCGCCGGTTTAAGAGTCGATACCGGATGGATAGAGCCGTTGCTCCACGCCTTTATATGGAGTGCCGGCGTATTCAGCGTGATCAAGCAGAAGTCAATCCTGGATATCCTAATTGAAAAATACTATTAATAACCTAACCGATTGACAGGTGGGAATTTACAGCAAATACCTGCTTCCGAAGCTAATTCACTTTGCCTGCAGCACCGAACCCAACATGCGCCAGCGCGAGAAAGTGGTACCGTTGGCGAAAGGCAGGGTGTTGGAGATCGGCATCGGTTCCGGATTGAACCTCCCCTTTTATGATCATGAGCAGGTTGATAAGATATGGGGACTCGATCCCTCCCCGGAGATGATAAGTATGGCGTGTGAAGCTGCGGATGAACTGCCTTTGACAATTGATTTTATCAACCGTCCGGGCGAGGAGATTCCATTGGATGCCAACAGCATGGATACAGTTGTAGTCACTTATGCTTTATGCACCATTCCCGATGTAATTGCTGCACTGCGCCAGATGGCCCGGGTGCTGAAGCCGGGCGGTCAACTGATCTTTTGCGAACACGGTCTTGCTCCTGATGCCAGGGTGCGCCGCTGGCAAAACCGTCTGAATCCTATCTGGAAAAAACTGGGCGGAGGCTGCAATATGAACAGGGATATCCCCGCAATCGTAAGGGAGGGAGGTTTTAAGATCAAGGATATGGAAACCATGTACCTACCCGGCTGGCGACCGGCCAGCTTCAACTGCTGGGGAACCGCGTCGATCCGATAAAAAATCCTTCAATCATGTCGAACAGATGTCGAATACGAAAAATCGGTGAAAACGAGATCGAACAAGTCTGTACG
>JAWVYR010000172.1:0-6060 GCA_033722635.1 Balneolaceae bacterium
ATTTCCTGTTTGGTCTGGGCTGATTTTTTCTGAAAATGTGCCATAGCTTTATCTCCTTATCCTTAGCCTTCCGGCTCAGCTATTGAAATTTTCTTGGGATACAACTCCTTTATTTTCTGCTGAGCATCGCTTTCATCCTCAAGCGTATCATAGGGCCTTCCGAACTCGGCCTGCGAGGCCCTGTTCCGTAGATCGGCGTAGGCCCCCATCACCTCGTCAAGCATATCTATGTAGGTTTTGTAAGGGGTCCTCCGGTCGGTCTTGATCGACACAATCGCTTTCTGGGGTGACTCGGAGAGGTTGGGATCTTGCCCCTTGTTGTCCACAAATTCGATCACCTTGTCCTTCACTTCCGTGATCGATGTGGGCTCTTCGTCGAGGAGAACCATACCCTGCGCGTTCACCAGAATCTTGAGCATGTTGCGCTCCTTGACGGGAGGCGGATCCTGATTCTCCTCCGGTTCCGGTGGTAGAACCAATCCGATACCGGAATCGACGTCGATGGTGGTCACCAGGAGAAAGAAGATGAGAAGCAGAAAAGCGATATCGGCCAGCGAAGCGCTGGGAATCTCTGCATCATCTCGGCTTTCTTTTTTGATTAACGACATAATCTAGTATCTCCTTATTAATTAGGATGGTTTGAAAGGATCCGGGCAGCTATTAGAAATTAAAGGTGCTCTTGAATCCTGTAGCCAACATGGAAAGGGCCATCACCGCGAGCATAAAAAGCATCGTGGCGATCCCTGCGTCGGCAACATCTCCGGCGATTCCGTAGGAAACACCGAATACGGCGAACGGTACAATGAAGGAAATTATTTTTTTCAGGTCCTGCTTCCCGCTTCTCACACTTCGTATGCCTGAGAAGATCATGGCGATCACACCGATCACTATGAGCCCCATGGCAAGACCAATTCCGATTGCGCTATACATAATTAAGTCCTTGTCGTTTGATTAAAAGGCAATTATTCAGCTCCGGGGGTTCCTGCCTGTGGCAGTTCTCCTCCTTCCTTCAGCTGTACAATCGAGTCGATCAGCGTGATCGAGCTTTCCTCCATCTCAGCAATCAGGCGGTCGATTTTGGAAACGCAGTAGTTGTATCCCACCTGTAGGATAATACCGGCCATCAGGCCAGCGGCGGTCGTCAACAGTGCAGTTTTAATACCGCCAGCAACCAGACTCGGCGAAATATCCCCGGCCTGCTCGATAGCATCGAACGCCTGGATCATTCCTACCACTGTTCCAAGGAATCCAAGCAGCGGGGCGATGGCGATAAAGAGTGACAGCCATACCAGCCCCCGCTCCAGAAAACTCATCTCGATGGAACCGTAAGCCGATATCGCTTTCTCAGCGGCTTCGATCCCCTCGTCGACGCGCATCAGACCGGCCTGAAAAACCGATGCAACCGGGCCCCGTGTTTCTGAACACAACTCCTGGGCCGCCTGTACGCCGCCCCGTTCCAGGGCATCCTGTACATTCACAATAAATTCACGGGTGTCGATATCAGCGAGATTAAGCGTGATAATTCGTTCCAGAAATATAGCCAAGCCGAGGATCAGGGCAATGAGAACAGGCCACATGAAATTGCCTCCCTCATTGAACCGTTGGACTATAACATTGAAAAAGCCTTGGTCAGCTCCAGCTTGTATAAGGAAGAGAGCTATAGACGATGTCATACGATTACTCCAATTAAAGTTAATTTTTTGAATTTATGTAAAGGGCTAATAAAGATGCAAAATGATAGATCATTTTGACTTAAATGTCAAAACCACTCGACTCCAATCTATCACATATTTAGCCCCGTAGATTAGTTTAACAAATTTTCACCCCCGTTGCGTTTACACGATCCTGAATTCAGTTGACAGCCGCCCTACCGCTGCTCTGGCGCTTGCTGAATTCACGAAGTCCGCGGTCCAGAAAATTCTGAAATTTCTCCTCGTTGGCATAGCCGACCAGCTGGGCGATCACCTCTTCGCTGTAGGGATCCACCATCACATAGGTGGGCAAAGCTACCGTACCGGTCAGCTGGAATTGAAACTGCTGATTCTCCGGACCATCCACCCCGTCGTCGGTATAGAGCCGTACCTTTTCCATCTGCTCGAACCGCTGCTGCACCGGCTGCAGCGGAAAGACGTTGGTCTCCATCGCCCGGCAGTTGGTGCAGGTGTATCCGGTAAAATCGATAAACACCGGTTGGGTAGCCTCCCGTGCCTCCTCCAGGGAGGCCTCATAGTTATCCGACCAGTTTTCAAATTCATCGGCGCTGCCGGAGCCGGATCCCCCGCCCATCTGGCGGATCGAGTAGACCACGCTGACATCGGTCGCCTGTTTCGGGGGCAGCCAGGAATCCCATATTCCCAGCGAGGCGCCCAGCAGGCCGGGCAGCAGATAGAAACTGAAAAGGAAAAAGGGCAAGGCCAGCATCAGCCGGGACGAACTGATCGTCTCCGGTTTATTTTCGTGCTTCAGGGCGTAGGTCCCAAGTACATACATGCCGGCCATGAAGAAGATCGCGATCCATGAGGCGATCGCCAGCGGCCTGGATACGAGTCCCCAGTTCCATACCAGATCGGCATTGGAGATAAATTTGACGGCGGCAGCCAGTTCGATATAGCCGAGCAGCACCTTCACAATATTCATCCATGATCCGCTCTTGGGCAGCGATTCAAGCCAGCGCGGGAACCAGGCAAACAGTACAAAGGGGCTGGCAAAGGCTGCGGAAAATCCCATCATCCCGATGATCGGGTAGAACCATTCGCCGCCGGTGGTGGCTGCCAGAACCCCGCCGACGAAAGGCGCCGTGCAGGAGAACGATACGGCGCTGATGGTCAGGGCCATAAAAAGGATACCGATAACCCCCGAACTCTCGTTGCTCTTGCGATTCAGCCAGTTGGTCAGCTGGTGGGGCAACCGCAGTTCGAACATTCCCAGCAGGCTGAGGGCAAAGACCACCAGTATGAGACCGATAAAGAGATTTACCCACGGGTTGGCAGCAAATTGGTTGGCCCCCGAAGCTCCGATGAGCAGGGAAAGCAGTGCACCCAACAGGGTGAAGGTAACCACGATCGCCAGGCCGAACAGCAACCCTTGTCCTATCGCTCTCTTCCGGGATTCTCCGGTCTGTTTCGAGAAGAATGAAACCGTCAGCGGAATCATAGGAAAAACGCAGGGGGTCAGCAGCGCGGCAAACCCGGCTGTCAAGGCGATCCATAAAAAGGAGAAAATACCGTCTCCACCGTATCCGGCCGATGCGGCGTCGATAGACCCTTCATCGCCCCCCTGTGGCTGACTACCGGCATCGGCCGCCCCGGAAGATCCACCCCCTGTTGTCCCTTCAACAGGAGTCTCTGCAACTCCGGAAACCGTAACCGCATGGGTGATCGATTTGGTCTTGGGTGGCAGGCAGGATTTGTCGTCACAGACCTGGTACATCACTTCCAGGTCGATCATGGTGCTGCCGCTGGCGTCGGTTTTGAATGCAAGCGGAATGGTGAAAGTGGCGTTGGTACTGTGCCAGCCCAGCTCGGTGTCGAAATTGGGATCATATTCGATCGATGGTTCCGATTCCGATACCTCTCCGGCCAGGATGAGTTGGGGATTGGCCGAGGAAAACTGGGTGGGATAGGGTCCAGCGTCCGGGTCGTTGTTGATCGAATAGAGGTGCCACTTGCCTTCAATCTCGGCCTGGATCGTTACGCTGAAGGATTCGCCCGCCTTTACCTGATCCGGCGCTTCCGCAACGGTATAGGTCACCGGATCCAGCATCTGGGCCTGAACTAAAAATGGGGATAACATCAATACGATGATCCCCATCAAAAATTTGTGTGTACCTGTTTTCATGACAGACATCAGGTTTAAGGACGGTGTAACCGTCGCGGTTCTTACTCTTTGACGACCCAGACCTTGACCTGCGGTTTCATTTCACCCAGCAGATTGACGGTGGCCGTATACTCACCGAGAGTACTAACGTCCTGATCGAGTGAAATCTTGCGTCTGTCAATTTCGATACCCCTTTCCTCGAGAGCCTCCGCAACATCCTGGTTGGTGACGGTTCCGTGAATTTTTTCATCCTCACCAACGGTAACCGGTATCGTTACCGATGTGGTCTCCAGCCGTTCAGCAAGTTCTTTGGCATTTTCCACAGTTAGCTCGGCACGGCGCTCTGCCTTCTCCTTGATCATCTCAAGCTGCTTCAATGCGCCGGGAGTAGCCAGCTCGGCTTTTCCCTGCGGAATAAGAAAATTGCGGCCGTATCCCGGCTTCACTTCTACCACCTCGCCGGCGTCGCCGAGCTTCTCCACATCTTCCTTTAAAATCAGTTTCATGTATTTATTCGCCATGGCAAACAGAACAATTTTTTATCTGAGATTTTCAGCTACATAGGGAAGCATGCCCAAAAAACGCGCACGCTTGATCGCCGTAGTCAGCTGGCGCTGGTACTTGGCACTGGTACCGGTCACACGGCGCGGCAGGATCTTTCCCTGATCGTTCATGAACCGTTCAAGAGTATCGGTATCCTTGTAATCGATATACTCGACGCCGGCTTTGGTGAATTTGCATTCCCGGGTTTTGATCTGTCCTTTCTTGGGATGGGATGGATTCTTAATCATAACTCAACATTATCTGCAGTTTCAATTCTCTTTAACTTTCTTCCTCTTCACTCGTTTCCTCTTCCTGCTCAAAGATCGACGGTACCGCATTTCTCTTCTGCTGTTCGCGATAGCGCAGCATCTTGGCATCATACTTTAACGTAAGAAATCGCATAATATGATCGTCGATACGCAGAGCGCGTTCCAGCTTCTCGATCAGTGCTCCGGGTGCATGAAAGTAAAGGTTGACGTAAAAACCGTTGCTCTTGCTGTTCATCTCGTACTCAAACTTCCGGATGCCCCATTCATCGACTTCATCGATCTCTCCGTCGTTCTCCTGGATCAGATCGTTGTACTTTTCGATCATCTCTTTATACTGATCCTCCTCCAGAACGGGATCGATGATATAGGTTAGCTCGTAGTAATTCTTTTCCATAAAAATAAGGTGTGTTCCTGTGGTTGTTTTCGGTGAAAACAGCCGTCCCGCAACTGCCGGGACAGCAGGCAAGCAAAAATAGAGGTTTTTGGGGTCAATTCCAATCGTTGCGGCTTACAAAATTCTTACCTGCAACCGCATGGTTCTGCCATTTGAGATTCCTCGTCGCCTGAAGCTCTTCGGGTTGAAAATGAGTTATCGAGGCTGTTGATCCTGAAACAAGTTCAGGATGACAAGGATAGTGGTATATTTCAGGGGCCGATACCTTAAGTAAAGTTAAAAATCTTGTCATGCTGAGCTTGTCTCAGCATCTGTAGCAGGTTAATCATGGAAGAAACAGGTCCAACATAGTTCCTGCGCTTTCCCCGGGACAGGAGTTCGGTATGACCGTATGGATAAGAGCGACAAGTGCCTGGATTTTCCCGAAACTTTAACTCCCTGCGCCTTTGTGCCTTAAAAAATAAACAAACTCTTACACAGAGCTGCTCGAAGAAGAGACAGAGGTACACTGAATTCTATCAAGGAATAAATATGCGCGCCACCCAGTCTCCTGCATAATAGGAGGAAAGCAGGTCGGTAAGATAACCGGGGGCGATACCGAAGTAGAGGGTTAAAATCGTGATGATCACCAGGCTGCCCTTGAAGAGCCATCCCGGCTTGACCAGCGGCACATCCTTGACCGGCTCCCTCATATACATATATACCATCGGCCGCAGATAATAATAGACGCTTGCGGCGCTGGCCAGTACCCCGATTACGGCAAGCGTGATCATCCCGGCATTGACAGCTGCTGCAAATACCAGGTACTTCCCGACAAAGCCGACAAATGGAGGGATGCCGGCCAGGGAGAAAAGCGCGATGGAGAGCATCACACCCATCGCCGGGCGCTTGAATCCGAGACCCGCATAGTTGTTGATGTCGGTGAAATCCATCCCCTGCTGACGCTCATAATAGGCGACTACACCGAACGCGCCGATGTTCATCAGGGTGTAGGCAAGCAGGTAGTAGAGCACTGCGCTGTAGCCTTCGGGGGTCCCC
>JAWVYR010000173.1:0-6047 GCA_033722635.1 Balneolaceae bacterium
ATGAAGGCCCTCGGATGGATGGTTAAAGCGTCGGAAAAGCAGGTCAACGCGGCAAAGTTCAGCTTCGCTCCCTCGATAAATCTATTCGGCAGTTACGAATGGAATGATGACCGATTGCTGGGTATGGATGCCGGGAGTTACCTGGCCGGGGCCACCCTGCGGTGGAACCTTTTCAGCGGATTTGAAAACGCCGGAGCTCTCCAGGAGTCCAGTGCCCGGTTGAAAAAGGCACGGCTGCAGTACCGGGATCGGGCGATGCAGAATAGAGTGGAGGTCGAGACGGCACGAAGATCCCTGTATCATGCCCGCCGTCAGGTAGCCCTGGCGGAGTCGATGGTGCAGCAGTCTTCGGAAAGCTATCGCATCCGGTTTGACCGGTACCGGCAGGGAATGGAGCAGATCTCCGATCTCCTGGAAGCCGAAGCTACCTTGGCTGATGCCCGATTGCAATATGCAAAGGCACTTTATCGGTACAACACGGTGGTGTTGAAGATGGAATTTTTGTTGGAGAGACCGATTACTGAAAATTAGCAGATATAACCATAAACAGGAAACTGATGAACGTGAGACAATATTTGATAGTAGCGGCAAGTGTAATGATGGGGTTGTCCGCCTGTAGCGGCGAGGCCCGGGAGGAACCGTCGGATGATCCCGCCATCGAGGTGCGGGCCGGGTTTGCAGAACAGAGGGGAGTGGCCCAAGACTATCAATTCACCGGAACGGTAGAGGGAGATCGCAGAATCAACCTGAGCACGAAAGTGATGGGCCGGGTAACCGACCTTTCGGCTGACAATGGAGACCCGGTCCGCAAAGGTCAGGTGTTGATCCGTATCAAGAATGACAACATCCTGGCCCAGAAGCGGCAAATATCGGCGAAGCATTCGGAGGCTCGTGCAGCCTTGCAGAATACGCGAATCAACTATCGGAGAATCAAGTCGCTTTATGAGGACAGCAGCGCAACCCAAAAGGAATTTGACGATATCTCCACCCAATTGAAGGTTGCCGAATCGAATGTTGAGGGATTGAACAGCCGACTTGCGGAGATCGAGGATCTGCTTGACTACACCGTGATCGAGTCGCCGATCGACGGTTTTGTGGTCGGCAGGAACATTGAGGTGGGGGACCTGGCTTCACCGGGCCAGCCACTGATGGCTGTCGAGGAGATCGATAATCTGAAGGTGATCGCCTCCGTGCCGGAGTCACAGGTCGGGCTGGTTGCTGTAGGCGATACCGCCGAGATCGGTATACGGGCGGCAAAAACTCACATCACAGGCCGGGTTGCCGCAGTGAATCCGTCGGGCAACCGCCAGAGTCGGCAGTTCGAAGTTGAATTCAATTTTCCCGCCTCCGCGGCAAACGAGCATGGCGTCAGGCCCGGCATGTATGCCGATATCCAGTTCCGAAAAGGAACCTTTGAGAGGCTGACCGTACCGCTCGACGCTCTTCATTATCGGGGACAGCTCAAAGGAATATATACGGTGAACGATGAAAATGAACTGATACTGAGATGGGTACGGACCGGAAAAACCCTCGGATCGCAGATAGAGATCCTGTCTGGTCTGACGGCCGGAGAACAGTATATCCTGACGGATGGAAGAAAGCTCCAAGAGGGCCAGAAGGTATCCATCATATCAGAAATGGAGAGCATGTAGAGGATTATGAAGACAGGAATAGCCGGACGTATTGCTCAAGCCTTTATCGATTCCAAACTGACACCGCTGTTGATGGCGGCTTTCCTCGGGATTGGGATCTACGGTGCGCTTCTGACCCCCCGGGAGGAGGAGCCCCAGATCGATGTGCCGATGGCTGATATCTTTCTGGGCTATCCGGGAGCATCAGCCGAACAGGTGGAGCGCCGGTTGGCGGTGCCTGTAGAAAAGATCGTTTCCAACATCAGCGGGGTGGAGTATGTCTATTCCACGTCGATGCCCGAGCACGCGATGATTACCGTGCAGTTCTATGTGGGGGAGGATGTGGAACGAAGCCTGGTGAAGCTGTACAACGAGCTGATGAAAAATATGGATCGGATGCCGCAGTCGGTCAGCATGCCCCTGGTAAAGACCCGTTCGATCGATGATGTACCGATCCTGGCCCTCACCCTGTGGAGCCGGAGATACGACGACTATGAGCTACGGCGGGTGGCGGATGAACTCAACCTGGAGATCAAGACGATACAGGATGTGGCTGAAACCAGGCTGATCGGTGGGCGAAGCCGCGTGTTGAAAGTCGAACTGGATCGGCAGGCGATGGCCGCCCACCGGCTCGATCCGCTGCATGTGGCCCGCCAGATCCGTGCGGCCAACAGCCGGAAGCAGACGGGATCTTTCAACAGCAGCGACTACCGGTACCTGGTCGAAACCGGCCAATTTTTGTCGAGTCCGGAAGAGGTGGAAAAACTGGTGGTCGGATCCCATCGGGGGAAACCCGTCTACCTTGAAAATATAGCGGAAATTTCAGACGGTCCGGAGGAGCCGGCACATTACGTTTCATTCGGCGTGGGGATCGCCGGTGCCGGGATCTATAATGAGCCTGCGGGAGCCGCCTATCCGGCGGTGACCCTTGCCGTCGCCAAGCGGCAGGGCACCGATGCGATGCGGATCGCCGAGCAGGTACTCGACAAGCTGGAGGAGCTGAAAGGGGTGCTGATCCCCTCCGATATCGAAGTGACGGTGACGCGCAACTACGGCAAGACCGCCTCCCAGAAAGTGGCGGAACTGTTGAAGCACCTGCTGGCCGCTATCATCGCCGTAACCATCGTGGTAGCTTTTGCGATGGGATGGAGGGGCGGGCTGGTGGTGTTTGCCTCGGTGCCGATCACGTTTGCACTCACCCTGTTTGTCTACTACATGTTCGGCTATACCCTCAACCGCATCACCCTCTTCGCCCTCATATTCGTAACCGGTATCGTGGTGGACGACTCAATCATCATCGCCGAAAACATGCATCGCCATTTCCGGATGAAGAAGCTTCCCTTCATGCAGGCGGCGATCGCTTCCATCAACGAGGTGGGCAATCCAACCATCCTCGCTACCTTCACCGTCATCGCTGCCGTACTCCCGATGGCGTTCGTTTCGGGGCTGATGGGCCCCTATATGAGTCCCATGCCGATCGGTGCATCCCTGGCGATGATCTTTTCCCTGCTGGTCGCCCTGGTGATCACCCCCTGGCTGGCGTTCAAATTTCTGAAACATGAAAGCGAGAAAAAGGATCGTGAGGGTACGCACAAGGAGTACAATCTTGAGGAGACGATGCTATATCGGTTCTATGAGAAGGCGATGCGCCCCCTGCTGGATGATGTGAAAAAACGGTGGGTATTCATCGGGGGTGTCACGGTGCTGCTTTTCGGATCGCTGCTGCTCTTCTACTTCAAGATGGTTGAAGTGAAGATGCTGCCGTTTGACAATAAGAATGAGATGCAGGTGGTGATCGATATGCAGGAGGGCACCACCCTGGAACGGACTAACGCTGTTGCCAGGGAGATCGCCCTGGCCCTGAAGGATGTGCCGGAGGTGAAAAACTATCAGGTCTATGCCGGAGAATCCTCGCCGATCAACTTCAACGGACTGGTACGTCACTACGACCTGAGAAGCGGTGCCAATGTGGCGGATATACAGTTGAATCTGGTATCCAAGGAAGAACGATCCGACCAGAGTCACGCGATCGCCAAGCGGATTCGCCCGCTGGTTGATAAAGTGGCAAGAAAATATAATGCCAACGCCAAGGTGGTGGAGGTGCCGCCGGGACCGCCCGTGCTTTCCACCCTGGTGGCGGAGATCTACGGACCTGACTACGGGGAACAGAAAGAGATCGGCAGGGCGGTGATGGATATTTTTTATGAAGTCGAGGGGGTGGTGGATGTCGATTGGATGACCGAAGCCCCGCAGGAGGAATACCAGCTGGTCGTGAACAGGGAGAAAGCCGCCCTGACCGGAATCGCCACCCAACAACTGGTTCAGGCCGTTGAGATGGTGGTGGAGGGAAGTGATATATCCCAGCTCCATCAGGTGGATGATGTAAACCCGGTACCGATCCGCCTTAAAATGCCGGAACAGGATCGGTCGGGCATCGATGAACTTCAGAAAATCTACCTGAGCGGGGCGGGAGGGGAGATGATCCCGCTGGCCGACCTGGTGAACGTCACCCGCCAGTACCAGGAACAGAGTATCCACCGTAAGAATCAGCGGAGAGTCGTCTATGTGACCGCTGATGTGGCTGGAACCATTGAGAGCCCGATCTATGCGATTCTGGATATCAGCGGTGAGCTACAGGAACTTCCGGTACCCGCGGGCTACACCCTGGAGGAGCACTACCGGTCGCAGCCATTCCTGCAGGAAAATTTTGCACTCAAATGGGATGGGGAGTGGCATATCACCTATCAGGTATTTCGCGACCTGGGAGCTGCTTTTGCCATCGTGCTGATCATCATCTATATGCTGATTGTCGGGTGGTTCCAGGATTTTAAGGTCCCGGTTGTGATGATGATTGCGATACCGCTCTCCCTGGTGGGAATCCTGCTGGGACACTGGATGCTGGGTGCTTTCTTTACCGCCACCTCCATGATCGGGATGATCGCACTGGCAGGGATCATGGTGCGCAATTCGGTGCTGCTGGTTGATTTTGTCAAGATTCGACGTGACGACGGGGTACCACTGCGCCAGGCGGTTATCGAGTCTGGTGCGGTCCGTACCCGTCCCATCCTGCTGACCGCCGGAACCGTGGTGATCGGTGCCACCGTGATTCTGTTCGATCCGATCTTTCAGGGATTGGCCATCTCATTGATGGGGGGAGCGATTGCATCGACCGCCCTCACGCTGCTGATGGTACCGCTGATCTATTACATGACCGAAAAGTTCAAGCAGAAACAGTTGGATTTGAATACAAGCTAACGGAGGACAGAGATGAAACTGTTGTTGTTGATGAGTATTGAGGAATATGCCGGGGAGCTCCGCAAGATCATGCACCGGCACCGGGTGCAGGTTTTCAGCGAAACCAATATTGTAGGCTTCAGGCTGGAGGAACAGGAGATCGAATCCAGCTGGTTTTCAGGAGGTGACCGGGGGGTATATTCCCACCTGTTCTTTTCATTTATCGGTCAGGAGCAGGCCAAGGAACTGATGGATGCCGTTGATCGGTATAACCGCGAGACCGACAATCCCCATCCGTTTCACGGATATTTGTTGAATGTGGAGGATAATATTTAATGCCTAATCAAAACCAAAGAAGATGAGCACTTTGAGAAAAATGGAGCGAATCATACGGGCCCTTGCCGGAACGCTGGTGACAGTGAGCCTGGCGCTGGGATATTTTGTAAGTCCCTGGTGGTTTCTATTGACCCTGTTTGTTGGATTAAACCTTTTCCAATCGGCCTTCACTCAATGGTGCCTGGCCGAGGAGATCCTCAAAAAACTGGGTATCGGAAGAGAGCGGGAGAGGGTAGGTGCATAGGGCGGTTGTATCCCGCTTCAGTCATCGGAATCCTCCGTCTCCTGCTGGCTGCTGACCTCCCGGAAGAAATACCCCATCAGCTCGACATAGTCGTTCAGCGTGATGATACCGACCAGCTTGGAGTCGACCACCACCGGGAGGCAGCCCACCTCGTTTTTTTTCATCATCGCGTAGGCTTCGCGCGTACGGGTGTCGGGGGTGACCTGAAACAGATCGGTTCTCATCACCTCCCCGACCGTCAGGTTATTGAAATCCTTTTTTGAATGGGAACCGGCGATCTCCAGAATATGATCGGCCGTTAGCAGCCCTATCAGCTCTCCCGAGGAATTTTCGATCGGGATATGATGAATATCACTCCAGAGCATGATATTGCGGGCAAGCGCTACCAGATCGTCCTGTTGCAGGGTAATCAGATCCTTCGACATCAGCTGCTTCACATACCGAAACCGGTTGCGCCAGCCGCCCCCCTCCTCCCGTTTCAGGTCCGACCAGGTATGTACCGGGTTGCCCTGTTTTTGCCTTCGGTAGATCCCTTCCGTGACCGTGATGGAGGCCTCCTCGGAGGAGACATTCTTGATCAATTGATTGTAGGAATCGAGCAT
>JAWVYR010000174.1:0-6005 GCA_033722635.1 Balneolaceae bacterium
GACAATCTGCAAACCCTGCAGCTGCTGAGCAACTACTACCAGCAGATGGATCAACCGTCCCAGGCGAAGCAAATGCTTCACAAAGCTCTGGAGAAGAACAGCCGGGATCCCAAAACCCTGGTGATGTTAGCCGACATCTATGTGAAGGAGACCCAGTGGGACAGCGTGAGCATCCTTCTGAGCAATGTGATAGCGGATCCCATCATCCAGAAAGAAGCCAAGCTGGATGTAGCCCGATACCTTTTCTCCCGGTTCAATGAGGAACCCGACAACAACGGTTTGAAAAATGCCACCGAGGAAGTTATCAGCAAATTTACCAAGCATGAACCGGAGTACGGCCAGGCCCATGCATTGGCCGCTGACTTCTATCTCAACACGGGCAAGACCGGCAAGGGGATCGAGGCGCTTGCCAAAACCAATGAACTGATGCCCGGCAACGATGCGGCATGGATAGAGCGCCTGCGGCTTCTCTATGTGGATGGTCGATACGAGGAGGCGGCTGAGGTGGGTGAAAAGGCCGATGAGCATGTTCCGCAGGAGACGATGATTCTCTATCTGACCGGCCTGTCCCATCTCGCGATCGGGCAGCATAAGAAGGCGGTCGACTGGCTTCAGAAGGCCACCACCACGCCCGCCAGGAAAGATATCAAGTCGGGCATCTACGATGCGCTGGCCAGCAGTTACGAAAGCCTGGACCAATGGCAGAAAGCCAGCGAAGCCTATGAGACGGCTATCGATATCGATCCCGGCAACCATCAGGCGCTGAACAACTATGCCTACAACCTCGCTGAGCGAGACGAACAGCTGGAGCGGGCCGAGGAGATGGCCCTGAAAGCGATCAGGATGGTGGACAGCGACAACGCCCGGGCTTCTTATCTCGATACCGTGGGTTGGATATATTTTAAGAAGCAGGACTATGAAAAGGCACGCACCTATATACAGAAGTCGATCGACACCGGTGAAGCCAGCGCCGAAGTCCTCGAACATATGGGCGACGTGCTGGAAAAACTTGACCGGACAGAGGAGGCGCGGCAGTGGTGGAGAAAGGCACTGGACAAGGACAGTACCCGTACCTATCTGAAGGATAAACTCTCAGACTAACCCAGATCACCGGCAACGTGAATTATCCCGTTAAGCTGCTCATACCTGTTTTACTGGTAGTTGCTGCCTGCAGTACGCCCAGGGTGGTGGAACAGGAAAACCTGAGTGAGGCTGATATTTCAAGCAGTGAACTGGTCGGGCAGCTCCCCGACTACGGTAGCCGCCTGGATGCAATAAGGGGAAAAGGAAAAGCGCTCGTCAGCGAGCCCGGGAACACCGAAAGGGTGACCGTACTGTTCACCAGCGACCGGGACCGCAGCCTGGTGACGGTAAAAAGCGGCATCGGTATCGAAGGGGGCAAACTGTTGGCCAGCGGCGATTCCCTGTTGATCTATAACCGGGTGGATAAATATGCCCGGAAAATCTCCGCCTACAGCGACCGGCTTTCGAGCATCGACCACCTGGCCACTATCAACATTCTCAACATCCTCAACTATGTGCCGGTGCCGCAGCAAGCCGACCGTATACTGGAAAGCGAGGAATCCTACTGGTTGATTCAGGAAAACGGCCTCCGGATCCAGATCGACAGAAAGGATAAGGTAGTGTTGAAAGTGGTACAGCCGGAGCCGAGCCGTGCCCCCTATTCCCGCATCGTCTATGAAGCGTACGGGGAGGAAAAGGGGTTCCGGCTGCCGCGCAGAATCACCATCTACAGCGCCGACCGGCGGTCGAAAGTTGCACTGTTGATACAATCTTTGGAAATTAACCCCGAAAATGTCGATCTGAATATCGATATTCCGGAAAATATCCCCATTGTAAGGCTATGAAATATTCGGTCAACATACTTCTTACAGCGGTATTGCTTCTTTTTTCTACCCGTCCTGCAACAGCCCAGACAAATGATTTCAAAAAGATGCGGGAGGACCTGGTGGAAAAACAGCAGGACACCCGCTCGGAAATTGATGAGCTCAATGAGCAGATCGTGCGATACGAAGAACGTCTCGAAAAGGCCGAGGAGAAATACGACCGTCTCTACAACCAATATGAGGACCTGCGGAGGCTGATTGCACTCCAGGACCAGAAAATTTCTAAGCTCACCATCGAGCAACAGCATATCAAGGAGGAGATCGCCATCACCGAGGCGGAGATCGAGGAAAGGGAGAACCAGCTGGAGCGGCTGATTGAAAACTACAAGGAAACGCTGACCTATCTATACAAACACGGCCGTTCTTCAAACCTTGCACTGATCTTTTCTGCCAATTCGCTGAACCAGATGCTGATTCGAACCTACTACCTTAACCGGTTCGAGGAATATCGAATGAATCAGGTGACCCGGATTCGCGATATCAGGCAGGAACTTTCAAAGAACAAGGAGCGGCTGGAGAACGCCCGCGACAAAAATATTGACGTGCTGGCCGAAATTCGGGCGGAAAAAAAACGGCTGGCGGAGAAGAAAGAGCGCCAGGAAAATAACGTAGCTATGCTGCGCCAGAACCGGGATCAGATTGAAAACAGCCTGCAGGAGTTCCGCCGCCAGAAAGAAAAGCTCAACAACACTCTCACCTCCCTGATTCTCAGAGAGGAACGGATTCGACAGGAGGAAGAGGAGCGGATTCGCCTGATCGAAGAGGAGCGCAAACGCAAGCTGGCAGCTGCCCGGAATATCGATGACGAGGTGGTCCGTGAGCAGCAGGTAGCCCGTTACTCGGAACCGATACTCAATGAAAACTACCTGGATAATTCCACCCTCGATCAAATTGAAACAGCTTTCGCCGCCAAGAAAGGTGAACTGCCCTGGCCGGTTGAAAGCAACACCATCTCGGAACACTACGGGTTACGCCGTCACCCGGTTTACGGCACCGTGACAAAGAACCTCGGCATTGAAATCGTGACGAAATCAAAAGAGGTGGTTCGTGCGATTCACGACGGCCACGTCTTTGCGATCATGCCATTTACCGGTTACGGGGATGTGGTGCTGGTCAATCACGGAAAATACAAAACCGTCTACGGCAACCTGAGCGAGGTGTTGGTACAGAAAAATTCAGTGGTGAAAGCTGGCGACATCATCGGGTTGTCGGGAGACGAGGATTCCGCCCGGGGAGAATCACTGTTCTTCATGATCCGGGAGGGAACCGACAATCTGAATCCAGAAACCTGGCTGGCCAACCAATAGCCGGCATCCCGAAGCTGTCCCTTTGCGGTTGGGTAAGCCGTTCATTTGTCCTATCTTCAAAAGCAGCAAGTAAAATCTACTCACAGCCGACATGGAAAACTGGCAGCGTAAATTCGCATATATCACGGGATCGGTGGTCTTCGGATTGCTTATCATCATCTTGACCCACACCTTGTTCGGCTACGTGAATGAGCCGGGATGGGTCGGGTACCTCGCCCTCACCGGGTTCGGCCTGGTCTACCTGAATGTCAGCTATCTCTTCGGACGGCGCTATACCAAGCGCACCGACCAATCATCCACCCTCAGCTACCTGCTGGCTGCGCTTATCCTCGTGCCCACGCTGCTCTGGATCTATACCAAGGAGACCGAACTTGCCGAGAGCCGGCTGGTCTTCACCCTGGTCGCGATCTTCAGCGCCTTCCTGGGTGCCTACTTCGGTATCAGGGGCGGCATCCGAAGGAGAGCGGCCTACTTCAAGAATCTTAAGGAATCACAGGAAGGCGGGGTATCGGAAGATCTGCAACGCCCGCACGACCAGATGAGCGGCAACTGAGTTTTTTCCGGCCCAGCGGCCAATCAATAGGGGTCTATTTCGAAGCCTAAAAAATTTTTACATCAACTCTGGCAGTTAATTGTTATAGTTCAATCATCTTCCTTTAACCTTGAATGAATTTAGGGTATCCATGTTTTCCAAAAAGCTTACCGCAACACTGCTATTTTTAATCTTTATAGGCTCAACAACCGTTATGGCTCAACCAGATCGAATCGTCGGCGATCATTACGCCACCCGCTCCGTAGTACTGGCTAAGAACGGGATGGTAGCCACCAGCCAGCCGCTTGCCGTGCAGGTGGGGCTGGATATACTCAAAAAGGGCGGCAACGCCATTGATGCTGCTATTGCCACCAACGCAGCACTGGGGGTGATGGAACCGACCGGCAACGGCATCGGCGGCGACCTCTTTGCCATCGTCTGGTCGGCCCGGGATAAAAAACTGTATGGTCTCAACGCCAGCGGGCGGTCGCCCCTGGGACTCAGCTACGAGCAGATGAAAATGGAGCTGGAAAAGAGGGACCGTGACGACATCCCCGCATTAGGATTTCTTCCCATCTCGGTGCCGGGAACAGTTGACGGCTGGTTTGAACTGCATGAAAAACTCGGCAAGATGCCGATGGATCAAATCCTGGAGCCCTCGATCAACTATGCCGCTGAGGGATTTCCGGTGTCTGCGCTCATCTCATACTACTGGAAAATCGGTGCCTCCTATCTGAGCAGTCAGCCCGGTGCCTTCGAAGAGGAGATGACGATTGACGGAAGAGGCCCGGAGGAGGGAGAGATCATAAAACGGCCGACCCTCGCCAACACCTACCGGATCATCGCTGAAAAGGGACGCGATGCCTTCTATGAAGGAGAGATCGCCGACCGCATCGACGAATTCATGCGGGAAAACGGCGGATTCCTGCGCAAGGAAGATTTTGAGCAACATACCTCCACCTGGGTCGATCCGGTTTCGGTGAATTACCGGGGCTACGACGTCTATGAGCTCCCCCCGAATGGCCAGGGGATCGCTGCACTGCAGATGCTGCAGATGCTCGAGGAATTCGACCTGGCGTCGATGGGATACCAGAGCGAGGAGGCTCTCCACCTGATGTTCGAAGTGAAAAAACTGGTATTTGAAGACCGCGCCAAATTCTACGCCGATCCGGAGTTTGCGGAATTGCCCGTTGAAAAACTGATATCCAAGGAATATGCCCGTGAACGGATAAAATCGATCGGCGATGAAGCCGCCGAGACGGTGAAGCCCGGCATGGACATCCTGGAGGAGGGCGACACCATCTACCTGACCACCGCCGACTCCGAGGGCAACATGGTCTCGTTGATCCAGAGCAACTTCCGGGGCATGGGTTCCGGCGTGGTGGTACCCGGTACCGGTTTTGTCTTTCAGGACCGTGGCGAGCTGTTTTCGATGGACCCCGATCACGCCAACGTGTACGCACCCGGCAAACGGCCGTTCCACACGATCATCCCGGCCTTTGTGATGAAGGATGGCAAACCGTTTATGAGCTTCGGCCTTATGGGCGGAGCGATGCAGCCCCAAGGGCATGTTCAGATACTGACCAATATGATCGACTTCGGCCTGAATGTTCAGGAAGCAGGCGATGCCGTCCGCTGGCGCCATTACGGATCTACCCAGCCGACCGATGCCGCCGATGCGTATCTCAGGGATGGAGGAGCCGTCGATGTGGAATCCGGACTTCCACTGCCCTTGATGCGTCGACTCAAGTTTCTCGGGCATGATATGAATTATGATCGCGGCGGTTTTGGTGGCTACCAGGCGATCATGTATGATGCCGAACAGGGTGTCTTTCACGGGGCCTCGGAATCCAGGAAGGATGGGCACGCCGCCGGATACTGAATCGCTGTAGATTTCTCCCTGCATATTCCGACCGCACTGTTTTCGAATATATGGCAGTCCCGCAACCGGGGCTGCCATTTCTTCTTGGGTGATACTACCGGCACAGGTGTAACAGTTATATATGATATATCCGCTTTCACACTCCTGGACAGGGTTACTGGCCGGAATTAGTGAGGAGAATCTTAAAAACTTTGCGTTTTATTGATTAATATTGTCGAACAGCAGTCAACCCAGCCCCCATGCGGAAAAAAGATCGATATTTCATCATAGCGGCTTTTGCCATCGCACTGACGCACCTGGTCGCCATGCCGACGATGGTTCGCAGTCAGCCCGGAACCGGGTATTTCCCCAACCAGCTGATCATCAAACTGGAGTCC